>NZ_JAJSPA010000007.1:0-109323 GCF_021282295.1 Halomonas sp. G15
CTGGCGCTGCGCGATGCCGAGGACAACGAGCGCCTGCTGGCGGCCCTGGCCGGCGCGTTGGCGGACAGCGGCGAGGAGGGCGCGTCATGATCGCCTTTGTCAGCGGCGGGGCGCGTTCCGGCAAGAGCCGCCACGCCGAGGGCCTGGCCCGCCAGTGGCAGGCCGCCGGCGGCGGAGAACTCGTCTATCTCGCCACGGCGCGGGCCGCGGACGCCGAGATGGCCGCGCGCATCGCCCGCCACCGCCAGGAGCGCGGGGCCGGCTGGCACACCCTGGAGGTGCCGCTGGCGCTGGACTCCGCCCTGGCCGAAGTGGGCGTGGGCAACACCGTCCTGCTGGATTGCCTGACCCTCTGGGCCAGCCAGTGGCTCTACGCCGGTGGCGGCCGCGAGGCGGAGGGGGAGGCGCTGTTGGCCCGGGTGATCGAGGTGGCCCGAGCACGCGATATCGCCCTGGTGGTGGTCTCCAACGACCTCAATGAAGATATTCCCCCAACCGACGCGGAGACCTGGCGCTACCTGGCCTTCCTCCAGCGGCTGCACCGCCAGCTGGCCCGAGAAGCGGATCGGGTGATCGAGGTGGTGGCGGGCATGGCTCTCGAATGGAAAGCCATCGACAGGCAGCCCTCCGGGGAGCGAGACGTGGAGACGCGTCGATGAACAACGCCCTCTACGGACTGGTGCTGGCGCTGCAGTTCCTGACCCGAATTCCGCTGCCCATCGTCTGCCCCTGGAATGCCGCCACCTGCCGATGGGCGCTGCGCTGCTATCCCTTGGTGGGCCTGCTGATTGGCGCGCTTCTGGCAGGGCTGGCCATGCTGGGGCAGGGGCTGCCCAGCCCGTTGCTGGCGCTGGCGCTGCTCAGCCTCTGGGTGGCGCTCTCCGGGGGACTGCACCTGGACGGGGTCATGGATATCGCCGACGCCCTGGGCAGCAATGCCCCCCTGGAGCGGCGCTGGGCAATCATGAAGGACAGCCAGGTGGGCAGTTTCGCGATCCTGGCCCTGGTCTTCCTGTTGGCTTGGAAGGGGGCGCTGATCTTGGCCCTGCTCGAGGCGGGAGCGAGCCCCTGGCTGTGGCTGATGCTGCCGGCGCTTTCGCGCTTCGGGGCGCTGCTGCTGCTGCGTCTGGCCCCCCTGGCACGGCGCGAGGGGCTTGCCTGGACCTGGCGCCAGCACCTGGCGCGGCGGGATCTGGGGCTGGCGCTGCTGCCGTTGCTGCCCTTCATCGGCTTCGTGCCTGGCGGCGCCTGGCTGCTCGGCGCCCTCTGCGTCTTTCTGTTTCTGTATGGCCTGGCCATGGTGCGGGCCTTTACCGGCATCAACGGCGATATCGTGGGTGCCGCTATCGAGGGAGGAGAACTATGGGTGCTGCTCAGCGCCTGGAGCTGGTGGTGGTTCGCCACGGCGTGACCGCCTGGAATCTCGAGCGACGCTATCAGGGCCAGCGCGATATCCCGTTGCTGCTGCCCGATGCGCTGGCGGATATGGATCGGCTTCGCGACCACCTGTCGGACGAGGCCTTCGACGCTGTGCACTGCAGCGACCTGATCCGCTGCCGCCAGACCCTGATGCATGTGTTGCCGGCGTGGGAGGCGGCGGCGCTCTTCGATTCGCGGCTGCGCGAGCTTGATTTTGGCGATTACGAGGGGCGCACCTGGGAAGCGCTCAAGGAGGACGCCCGCTATCGGGCCTGGATCGACAGCGCCGGTGAGCAGGCGCCTCCCGGTGGCGAGTCCGCTGAGGCGCTCTGGACGCGCCTGGAGGCCTGGCTTGGGGAGGTGCTCCTTCAGGCCGCCGAGCGGGGGCACCGCCGGGTACTGGCGGTGAGCCACGGCGGGGTGATTCGTGAGCTTCGGCGGCGCCTGGAAGGCAGCGACTTCTGGGAAGGTGTGGTGGGTCAGGCCCAGGGCCGCCGTTTCGAGTTCGACAACCAGGAGGGGGAGTGGCGATGCAGAGCGTCATCGGTGGTGCCTATTCGGGTCGACGCCGGCTAGCGGCGGAGCGCTTCCCCCGTGCCGGTTGGCACCGGTTGGTGAAGGGGGAGGGCGCCGAGGAGTGCCTGGTCGGACACGCGGGGCGGGATGTGCTGGTGGTCGACGGCCTCGCCGCCTGGCTCTCGGCCGCCCTTGCCGAGATCCCGGACGACGATGCCCTGAGGGAGACCTGGTTGAGGCTGCTTGATGGTCTCGTTGCGGCGCCCTGCGAAGCGGTGCTGATCCTCGACGAGATGGGGCGTGGCATCGTACCCATGGACCCGGCGGCGCGGCGCCTGCGGGACCATAACGGCTGGCTGGCCCAGGCCGCGGTCGAGCGTAGCCGGACGGCCTGGTATATGCGTCATGGCCTCTGCAAGCAGCTGAAATAAAAGATTTTTGAGTGTGCCTTCTAACCTCCGGCGTTGACCGCGCTGCCGCGCCTTGCTAGCTTACGCGCACTCTCAGGTGCCCCAGGCGTATCACAGCGCCGGGGTGAAACGGGAAGTCGGTGCGCGGTGCTCTTGCCGAGAGTCCGCCATTCCGACGCTGCCCCCGCAACGGTGATCGAGATAGAAGCGGCCAAACAGCCACTGTGCCAAGGCACGGGAAGGCGGTCGTCTTGAAGGCCAGTGAGAGGCCTTCGCTCGTCAGCCCGGAGACCGGCCGGAGAGCGCATGCCGAACCGCGGAGGGCGGTCTCGGGCAGGGCAGTTGCCACTCGCCTGGCCGCACTCTCGCCTGATGTCCCCCCTCGCCTCGGCCCAGAATAGACCCGCATCGTACGGGTTGGTACGACAAGCAAGGGACATCCATGACTATCGCTTACCCCTCACGTGGCCTGGCCGCCTTCGCCCTGGCCACCCTGCCGCTGGCCGTCATCTCCCATACCGCCCAGGCCCAGAACGCATCGGACGACGGCGATGACACCCCTCAGAGGCTCAACCCCCTGGTGGTCACCGCTGCGCTAGCGCCGCGCACTTCCGACGAGAGCCTCTCCTCGGTAACGCTGCTGGAAGAGGCCACCCTGCGCCGCCAGGACCCCACCAGCATCACCGATTTGCTGCGCGGTCAGCCCGGGGTGGACGTCACCTCCAATGGCAGCTTCGGTAAGAGCAGTAGCGTCTATATTCGCGGTACCGGCAATGAAGCAACGACGTTATTGATCGACGGTATCCGCCTACGCTCGGCGACTGCGGGTGGTTCGGCCTGGTCATACCTGGACCCGCGCATGTTCGAGCGGGCCGAAATCGTACGTGGCCCGCGTGGCAGCCTGTATGGCGCCGATGCGATGGGCGGGGTGGTGCAGCTGTTTACGCCGGAAGGCGGCGGTGAGCCCGCACCGCGCATTTCCCTTGGCGGTGGCTCCTTCGATACCCAGCGCTACAGCGCCAGCCTCTCCGGTGCCGAGGGCGGCACGCGGTACCATTTCGCCGCCAGCCGCTTCGATACCGATGGGCAGCCGGTTCGCCGTGGTGGAGACGATATGGGCTACGACAACACCTCAGCGCTGGCGCGAATGTCGCATACGTTGGATAGCGGCGCGGAACTGGGGGTATTGGCACTTAGGGCGCGTGGTACCACCGAGTATGACAAGAGTGGCTCGCTGGCCACGACGGACTATGTGCAGCAGGTGGCGGGTATCTATGGTGAGCTGCCTATTACCGGAAACTGGCGTAGCCGCTTGACGCTTAGCGAAGCACGCGATGAAAGCGTCAACCATGCCGAAGATTCTATCTTCGATACGCAGACGCGCACAGCCCGTTGGGAAAACACGCTTAGCGCTGGTGCGCATGAGTTGGTCATTGGCGCAGAGTACATGAATGACAGCGTGGCCGGTAGTATCACCGGGAGTGAGCCGTTTGGTGGTCCTTATGACATAGAGGATCGCGATAACAAGGCCGTTTTCAGCCAGGCGCTGCTCGATTTTTCCCCCTTGGCGGTGCAGGCCAGTCTGCGCTACGACGACAACGAAGCTTTTGGTGAAGAGGTTACAGGCAGCTTGGCACTAGGCTATGACCTGGATGCCCATCACACCCTGCGTACCAGCTATGGAACGGCCTTTAAAGCACCGACCTTTAATGATCTTTACTGGCCTTTTGAAGATTATGGTGTCTTTGGGTCCTATCAAGGAAACCCTGATCTCAAGGCGGAAACTTCTCAGGCTTTAGAGTTGGGCGTGCGAGGCCAGTACCAAGATTGGTTCTGGGATTTATCCGTCTATCAAACCGACATCGAGGATATGATCACTACAGAGACTATCAATGGCGATAGTCGACCGATTAATATCAATGAGGCGCGTATCCGTGGTGCCGAGCTCTCCATAGGGACCGAGATCAATGATTGGACCCTGGCAACGGCGCTGACCTATACCGACCCCGAGAATCGTCAAACCGGTAATCGTTTACAACGCCGTGCCGGCCAGAGCCTACGTTTCGATGTCGACCGCAAGCTGGGCGAGTGGTCACTGGGCGGCTCCTGGATTGCCCAGAACCATCGCTACGACGATGCCGCCAACCAGAACCGCCTGGGTGGCTTTGGCCTGCTCAACCTGCGTGCCGGCTGGCAGTTTGCGCCGCTATGGTCGGCTCGTCTGACCGTCGAGAACGCCCTGGACAAGGAGTACACTACAGCCAAGTTCTTCGACGGCGATGACTACATCAACGCCGGTCGTAGCGCCTTCCTTAGCGTGCACTTCGGGCAGTGATGACGATACGGATTTCTCGATTACTCCTGACCGGCCTGGCGCTGCTGTTGAGTGTGGCAGCTCCGGCCAGCGCCGAGGTCTGCGCCGTCGACGATACCGACAGGGAAGTGTGCCTGGTGGCCCCGGCGCAGCGCATCGCCGCCCTGTCGCCGGGGGCCACCGAACTGGTCTACGCCGCCGGCGCCGGCGAGAAGGTCGTCGCCGTGGTGGCCTACAGCGACTATCCGCCCGAGGCCCGCGAGGTCGCCTCGGTCGGGAGCCATACCCGCCTCGACCTGGAGCGGCTCGTCACCCTGCGGCCGGACCTGGTGATCGGCTGGGTCACCGGCAACCCACCCGAGCAGCTGGAGCGCCTCGAGGCCCTGGGGCTGCCGGTCTTCTATATCGAGCCGCGTTCCTTCGAAGGCGTGTCCGGCGCCATCGAGCGCCTGGCGATACTCGCCGATACCGAAGCGGAAGGTGATCGGGTGGCCGGTGAGTTTCGCGACGGCATGGCGGCACTCGCCGCCCGCTACGCAGAGGCCGCGCCGGTGCGGGTCTTCTATCAGGTGTGGGACGAGCCCTTGATGACGATCAATGACGACCACCTGATCGGCCAGGTGCTGCGCCTGTGCGGTGGCGTCAACGTCTTCGGGGCGCTTCCGCGGCTGGTGCCGCGTCCCGGCGAGGAGGCGGTGCTGGCCGCCGATCCCGAGGCGATCCTGGCCGGCGGCATGGGCGAGGAGAACCGCGATTGGTTGGACCACTGGGCACAGTATCCGCAGCTTACCGCGGTGGCGCGGGATAACCTCTTCTTCGTGCCGCCGTCGCTGATCCAGCGGCCCACGCCGCGGCTACTGGAGGGTAGCCGACTGTTCTGCGAGAAGCTGGAGCGGGCCCGCGAGCGGCGGGGAGCACTGGGCTCGTGACGGCGTTGATCCGCCCCCTCGGCGCCCTGGCCCTGGCCGCGCTGGCGGCCCTGGTGCTGTCGGTGGCGCTGGGCAGCGTGACCCTGCCGCCGGACGAGATCCTGGCGGCCCTGGGAGGGCAGGGCGAGGCGCTCTCCCGCACCCTGATCCTCGAGCTGCGCCTGCCGCGCTCGCTTGCCGCCTTCGCGGTGGGCGGGCTGCTCGCCGTGGCCGGAGCCCTGATGCAGGTGCTGCTGCGCAACCCCTTGGCCGACCCCTATGTGCTGGGGCTCTCCGGAGGTGCCTCGGTGGGGGCCCTGATGGCGATGCTGGCGGGGCTAGGCAGTGTGTTGGTCTCGGGCTCGGCCTTCGTCGGGGCGCTGGTCTCGACCCTGCTGGTGTTCGGCCTGGCCCACGGGCGCGGCGGTTGGACCCCGGCGCGACTGTTGCTCACCGGGGTGGTGGTGGCCGCCGGCTGGGGAGCGGTGATCACCCTGATGCTGGCGGTGAGCCCCGCCGACCGCCTGCCCGGCATGCTCTACTGGCTGATGGGCGATCTGTCCTACGCCGGCACCCCCTGGCCGCCGCTGGTGCTGCTAGCCATAGTCTGTCTGCTGGCGGTGCCGCTGGGGCGTAGCCTCAACGTGCTGGCCCGGGGGGCCATGCAGGCCGCCGCCCTGGGGGTCTCGGTGCGGCGCCTGGAGTGGGGCCTCTACCTGGCCGCCAGCGCCCTCACCGCCATGGCGGTGACCACCGCCGGCAGCATCGGCTTCGTGGGGCTGGTGGTGCCGCATATGCTGCGCCTGCTGCTGGGCAACGACCAGCGCCTGATTCTGCCCGCCTGTGCCCTGGCCGGCGGCACCCTGCTGCTGCTGGCGGATACCCTGGCGCGGATCATGATCGCCCCGGAGCAGTTGCCGGTGGGGGTGATCACCGCACTGCTTGGGGTGCCCACCTTTCTCTATCTGCTCTATCGGAGTCAGTGATGCGTCGACTCGAGGCCCGGGAGCTGGTGATCGATGTGCCGGGACGCCCCGCCGGGCGGGCCCTGGGCGTCTGCGTGGAGCCGGGCCAGATGTGGGGCGTGCTGGGCCCCAATGGCGCCGGCAAGACCACCCTGCTGCATACCCTGGCCGGGCTACGCGCGCCGCGCCGTGGCGAGGTGCGTCTCGACGGCCGCCCGCTCGCCGCGCTCAAGCGGCGCCAGGTGGCGCGCCAACTGGGGCTGATATTCCAGGAGCGCCACGACGGCTTCCCCGCCACGGTACGCGAGACCGCGCTGATCGGCCGCCACCCGTATCTGTCGCCCTGGCAGATGGAGGGCGCCGAGGAGCTGCGCCTGGCCGAGGCCGCGCTGGAGCGCCTCGATGTGGCGCATCTCGCCGAGCGCCTGGTCAGCACCCTCTCCGGGGGCGAGCGCCAGCGCCTGGCCATCGCCACCGTGCTGACCCAGGCACCGGCCATCTGGCTGGCCGATGAGCCCACCAACCATCTCGACCTGCATCACCAGGCGGGGGTGATGGCCCTGCTGGCCGAGCAGGCCGCCGAGGGCTGCGCCGTACTGATGTGCCTGCATGACCTCAACCTGGCCGCGCGCTGGTGCGACCACCTACTGCTGCTCTACCCGGATGGCGAGGCGTGCTGGGGCCCGGCGGAAGCGATGCTGGTGCCCGAGGTCCTGGAGCGCTTATACGGCCAGCGCCTGGCCACCGCCTGGGTCGACGGTGCCCCGGTTTTTGTACCTGTGAGGTAATCAAATGAAAAAAGTCGATCCCCAGCGCCATGCCGAGCGCATGGCCCACAAGCAGAAGATCATGAACGAGCGCATCGCCAAGGCCGACAAGGAGCAGGGCGTGCTGCTGGTGCTCACCGGACCCGGCAAGGGCAAGAGCAGCTCCGGCTTCGGCATGCTGGCACGCGCCCTCGGCCACGGCATGCAGGTGGGCGTGGTGCAGTTTATCAAGGGCGCCTTCAGCACCGGCGAGGAGGCCTTCTTCCGCCAGCTGCCGAACGTGGAGTACGACGTAATGGGCGAGGGCTACACCTGGGACACCCAGGACCGCGAGCGCGACGTCCAGACCGCCGAGGCGGCCTGGGAGGTGGCCCGGCGCATGCTCGCCGACCCGAGCTTCGATATGGTGCTGCTCGATGAACTCAACATCGCCCTGAAGAACGGCTACCTCGACCTGGATCGAGTGCTGGACGACCTCCAGGCGCGGCCGGCCATGCAGCACGCCATCGTGACCGGGCGCTACGCCCCCGACGCGCTGATCGAGTTGGCCGACACCGTCACCGAGATGAAAGTGGTCAAGCACGCCTTCAAGGATCAGGGCGTGAGGGCCCAGAAGGGCGTCGAGCTATGAGCTCCGAGCACGCCTTTTCCGAGGCACAGCGGGCCGGTGTCTATCGCGCCATCCACGAGCGCCGGGACGTGCGTTCTCAATTCCTGCCCGACCCCATCCCGCCGGCGGTGCTGGCGCGATTGCTGGAGGCCGCGCATCACGCCCCCTCGGTGGGTTTCATGCAGCCCTGGGATTTCCTGGTGATCGACAGCCTGGCGACCCGCGAACGGGTGTATCAGATCTTCCAGCGGGAGAACACCAAGGCCGCGGATCACTACGTCGGGGAGCGCGGGCGGACCTACCGCAGCCTCAAGCTCGAAGGCATCCGCGATGGCCCCCTGAACCTGTGCATCACCTGCGACCGGACACGCGGCGGCGAGCACGTGCTGGGGCGCAACAGCATCATCGACACGGACCTGTTCAGCGCCTGCCTGGCGGTACAGAACCTGTGGCTGGCGGCTCGGGCGGAAGGCATCGGCGTGGGCTGGGTGAGCATCCTCGACCAGCAGGACCTGGCCGAGGTGCTGGGCCTGCCGGAGGGGGTCTACCCGCTCGCCTACCTCTGCCTCGGCTATGTGGATGAGTTTCTCGATCAGCCCGAGCTGGCCCGCAAGGGCTGGCGTCGGCGACTGCCGCTGGCGGAGCTGGTGCACGGCAGCGGGTGGGGTGAAGGCCCCGCCGACGGTGAACTCCGCAAGATACTGGAGGGCCCATGCCCACGGTGATGATCCAGGGCACCGCCTCGGATGCGGGCAAGAGCACGGTGGTGGCCGCGTTGTGCCGCGCGCTCCATCGTCGTGGGATGTCGGTGGCGCCGTTCAAGCCGCAGAACATGGCGCTGAACAGCGCGGTGACGGCGGATGGCGGCGAGATCGGACGCTCCACGGCGCTGCAGGCGCTGGCGGCCGGCGTCGAGCCGCATAGCGATATGAACCCGGTGCTGCTCAAGCCGGAGAGCGACCGCGGAGCCCAGGTGATCCTGCGTGGCCAGGTGCATGGCCATATGGGTGCCCTGGACTACCAGGCCTACAAGCGCGAGGCGAAGGCCTCCATGCTGGCCGCCTGGGAGGCGCTGTCGAGTCGTTATGACGTGATCATCGCCGAGGGGGCGGGCAGCCCGGCGGAGATCAACCTGCGCGAGAACGATATCGCCAACATGGGCTTCGCCGAGGCGGTGGACTGCCCGGTGCTGCTGGTGGGGGATATCGACCGCGGCGGCGTCTTCGCCCAGTTGGTGGGCACACTCGAGCTGCTTAGCGAGAGCGAGCGGGCACGCACCCGGGGCGTTATCATCAACCGATTCCGCGGCGATATGGCGCTGCTGCAGCCGGGACTGGACTGGCTGGAGGAGTACACCGGCAAGCCGGTGCTGGGAACCTTGCCCTACCTGCAGGGGCTGGTGCTGGACGCCGAGGACAGCCTGGGCCTGGAGGGCAGGAGCCAGGGGGAACCGGCGCTGCGCGTGGTGGTGCCGGCGCTGCCGCGCATCAGCAACCACAACGACTTCGATCCGCTGCGCCTGCACCCGCGGGTGGCGCTCACCTTCGTGGGGCCGGATCGGCCCATTCCGCCGGCCGATTTGATCATCCTGCCGGGCAGCAAGAGCACCCGCTCGGATCTCGCCTGGCTGCGCGCCCAAGGCTGGGAGGCGGCCATCCGCCGCCATCTACGTTATGGCGGCAAGCTGCTGGGGATCTGTGGTGGTTTCCAGATGCTGGGCGACTGGATCCACGATCCCGAGGGGCTGGAGGGAGCGGCCGGTGCGGCGCCGGGGCTGGGGCTGCTCGAGATGGAGACCCGCATGGTGGCCGGCAAACAGCTGCGCAACGTGAGCGGACGCCTGCTGCCCGAGGGCGTGCCGATCGCCGGCTACGAGATCCACAACGGCGTTACCAGGGGGCCGGCGCTTGAGCGCCCCCTGTGCGAGCTGGTGGGGCGCCCGGACGGGGCAGTGAGCGACGACGGCCGGGTGCTGGGCACCTACCTGCATGGCCTGTTCGATCAGCCCGCGGCCGGTGCGGCACTGCTGGCCCGCTGCGGGCTGGAGGAGGCAGGCGAGGCGGTGGACCTGGCCGCCCACCGCCAGGCGGAGCTCGAGCGGCTGGCCGATGCCCTGGAAGCGCATCTTGATATGTCCGCTATTCAGCGGTTGTTGCGGTGTTAACGCCAGGCGTCTCGTGAGCGGGCTACAGCGTGACCCGGTCGATGAAGCGGCGGAAGTACATCTCCACGCGCAGGGTGAGTGCCCAGCGCGGGTCGCGGTTCGCCTCGCGGGGGAAGTGCAGGGCCGGGGCGACGTCGAGGAAGGTGAAACCCTTGTGGATGTCGCGGCGGAAGCGCAGTTGCAGGTAGCTGTCCTCGATGGTGGTGTGGGAGAGGCTCTCGCCGAGCACCACCGCGGAGTAGCGCAGCACGCTGCGGTTGTTGATGCGCTGGTTGAGCTCGGCGGCCTGGCTGAACTCCAGGGTGTCCACCTCCTCGCGCCACTGCACGTTACTGATGAAGCGCAGGTGACGCTTCTCGTCCACCGGGCGGCCCAGGTCCCAGCGGGTGCGAGCCGAGTAGCCATCCTCGTTGAACCAGGAGAAGCGATTGCCGCTGTGCAGCTGCCAGGGGCCGTCATCCAGCGTCCAGAGTCGCTGGGTAGTGATGCGAGCATAAGGGTCGAGAGGCAGGCGTACTTTTACCCCGGCACCCAGCTCGGTGTCCCACTCTCGGGTCCGGTCGCCATCCCCCAGGCGTCGCAGCCCCACCAGCACGTCCTCGATGCTGTCGACGCGATCGTCGGTCAGCGACGACTCCTGCTCGCCGAGGGTACCGCGGGTTTCGTCCGGCTCGCTCTCGATGACCAGGCGCAGGCGCTCCTCGGTGGTGGGCAGGTCGAGGCGGAAGCGGGCGCCCAGGTCCTGGTCGAACTCCTCGCCCTCCTTCCAGGCGAACTCCTGACTGATGCGCAGGTAGGAGTCGGAGTCCACGGTCAGGGCGTCGGTGGTACCGAAGAAGCCGTCGATGCTGCGTGACGTGCCATCCACCCAGTCGGTCATGGTGGCGTGAAAGGGGCCGATACGTTTTTCCGCCCACTCGGGCAGGTCGCTATCGTCATGGAGCATCTGGGTTTCGGCCTGTGCATGGCTCATCAGGCTCAGTGATGCGGCAAGGGCGATGAGCGCCTTTCTCATCTCTAGGATCTCGCGTGAATTCGTTTACGGAAGTCTATCCGAACCAGCCCTTCATGACCTCGGTAATTCGGCGCATTTCCTGTGCCGAAGTGATATAGGCCGGCATGGTGTAGAGCCAGCGGCCGATGGGGCGCAGCCAGACGCCTCGCTCCCGTGCCCAGTCATCCACTCCGACGAGGTCCGCCGCGTCATGGGTCTCGATCACCGCGGTGGCACCCAGCACGCGTATGTCCGTGATTGCCGGGTGTTCGGCCAGGCGTGTGTCGTCGAGCAGCTCGTTGTGTAGTACCTCGTTGAGCGCGGCGATGCGGCCCAGGTAGTCCTCCTCCTCGAACACCGCCAGGCTCTCCAGGGCCACGGCGCAGGCCAGCGGGTTGCCCATGAAGGTGGGGCCGTGCATGAAGGCATGCAGGGGGGAGTCGCCGACGAAGGCATCATGCACCCGGCCGGTGGCCAGCGTCGCGGCGTGGCCGAGATAGCCGCCGGTAAGCCCCTTGGAGAGCACCATGATATCGGGCGTGACATCGGCATGGTCGGCGGCGAACATCCGCCCGGTCCGTCCGAAGCCGGTGGCCACCTCGTCGAAGACCAGCAGCACGTCAAATTCGTCGCACAGCTTCCGAGCTCCACGCAGATACTGGGGCGAGGTCATGTTGAGCCCGCCGGCGGCCTGCAGCAGCGGTTCCATCAGCAGGGCGGCGATCTCGTGGTGGTGGCGTTCCAGCACCCCGCGCAGGGCGGCGAGGTCCTGCTCCACCGCATCGGGCTCGGCATCGAAGGGGGCGGTGGGCGCCGGGGCGAAGTGGTGGCGCGGCAGGTAGCCGGCAAACAGCGAGTGCATCCCCTCCTCGGGGTCGCACACCGCCATGCAGCCGGCGGTATCGCCGTGGTAGGCCTTCATCAGCGAGAGCAGTCGGTGCTTGCCGGGCCGGCCGTGCAGCTGGTGGTACTGCACGGCCATCTTCATGGCCACCTCCATGCCCACCGAGCCGCTGTCGGAGAAGAAGACGTGGTCGAGCCCCGCCGGCGTGATGCGCACCAGTTCCCGGGCCAGCCGGTCGGCGGGCTCGTGGGTGAGGCCGCCGAGCATCACGTGGCAGAGCGTGTCGGCCTGCTGCTGGATGGCGCGCACCAGCCGCGGGTGGCGATAGCCATGGATCATGCACCACCAGGAACAGGTGGCGTCGAGCAGCGTCTCGCCGCCTTCCAGGGTGAAGCTTGCCCCTTCTCCGCCGACTACCCTGGGGGCCGGCCGTTGGGTCTTGAGGTGGGCATAGGGATGCCAGACAGGGGATGGACTCAGCAAGGAAGGCATCGGCTGGCTCCGTGGTCGTGAGGAGGGCAAATGACGGACATGCCAAGGCGCCGCCCATCTTGTTGGAGATGACGGACAATATCGCGTCGCAAGCAGGAGAGGTCGTAACGGGAAACTGAGATGGTGCGGATGAGAGGACTTGAACCTCCACGCCCGAAGGCACCAGGACCTAAACCTGGCGTGTCTACCAATTCCACCACATCCGCAAGGGTAGGCAGGCGTTGTATTTTACGGACGCCTTCCGGCAAGTCAATCGCCATCGGGCAGCTCCAGGTGATCCGCGGCGGACGCGGCCAGGGTTCGCGGATCGCCGGCCGGCAGGTGCGGCACGACGCCCAGGCAGGGGGCGTCGAGGGTTCTCGCCAGAGTCGCCAGGTTGTCGCGATAGGGCGCCTCGTCGGCAGCGAATGCCGGGTCCACCAGGCAACCGACCCAGCCGGCCAGGTGCAGCCTATCCGCGGCGATGGCATCACAGGTGAGTCGTGCATGGCTGATGCAGCCCAGGCGTAGTCCCACCACCAGTATCACCGGCAGACTCAGTGCCATGGCCAGGCCGGCGAGGTCCTCGTGGTCGTTCAGCGGCACCCGCCAGCCGCCGGCGCCCTCCACCAGGGTCAGCTCGCGCCCCAGGTTCAGCCCGCCACGGACACTCGCGGCCAGGGTCTCGAGCGTCACGCTCACACCCGCCTCGCGTGCGGCCAGGTGAGGGGCGATGGCCGGCAGGAAGGCATGGGGATTGACGGTGGCATAGGGCACCGGCGGATGGCTCTGGGCCTGCAGCGCCAGGGCATCGGGGTTACGCGGCCCTTCGGCGGTTGACTCGCTGCCCGAGGCGACGGGCTTGAGTCCCAGGGTGGATAGCTCCCGGCGGCGGGCCAGGGCCAGCAGGCCGGAGGTGATCAGGGTCTTGCCGGCATCGGTGTCCGTACCGGTCACGAAGTAGGCGGGCATCTCAGCGAACGAGCTCCAGCGTCAGCAGGTGGTAGGTGACAGGCAGCCCTGTGGGTTCGCGCAGGGACTCGTACCGCCGCCTGGCGCGAGCGAGGTCGGCGCGAGTCAGGTGTCCCGCAGGGCGCGAGACCTGGGCGCCGATGCCCTTGATGGAGGCCATCACCGCGGCCAGGTCGACATAGTGGAAACGTGGCCGGCTGGCAGCCACCGCCACACGGCGGAAGCCGGCCAGGTGCGCCGCCTCCAGGTATCGCTCGCGCTGGCGAAAGTCGAGCAGGGCAGCGGGGTGATCGGGGCGTTGCCAGGCGTGACTGACCTCGGCAAGGGTGCCTGGCCCCAGGGTATTGATCAGCGCTTGGCCACCGGGGCGCAGCACGCGATGCAGTTCCGCCATCACGGCATCGAGGTCGGGGCACCATTGCAGGGCGAGGTTGGAGAACACCAGTTCCAGGCGGCCATCGGCAAGTGGCAGGGCGGTGGCATTGCCACACACCCACTGCACCCGGTCGTCGTGATCACGACGGGCGACCTCCAGCATCCCCCGGGCGAGATCCAGGCCCACGATGCGGGCATCGGGAGCGAAGTGCTCGGCCAGTCGCTGGCTCCACTGGCCCGGGCCGCAGCCAAGGTCGAGCACCGACGCCGCCCTGGGCGGGAGTCGGGCCCAGAGTGTCTCTCCCATGGCCTGCTGGGCCGTCGCCAGGCGTTCGTAGTTGTCGGCGGCACGCGAGAAGGCGTGGGCCACGCGGCGCTGCCAGTCGTCGCTTGTTGCCGCATGGGGCAGGGCAGGCGTGTTCATGCGTGGGTACCCTCCGGGCGTGAGCTAGCGCCATTGGTAAGACACTCACGGGTCAGCACGACCAGGCCCTCGGCCAGCTCAGCGGGGCGCGAGAGCATCGGGCAATGGCCGGCGCCGTGGATGCGCCGGTCAGCACCCTGGCGCAGCGTCTCGGCCAGCAGCGGGTCGTCAGCGCCGGCCAGGGTGCGCACCGGACAGGGTGGTGCGGCCAGGGTGTCGCCGATATCCAGGGTGGCCAGCCAGTGGAGGCCCGCGGCGAGACTCGCTGCGTCGGGGCTCGGGTCGTCATGGAGAAGGTCGCGCAGGAGGCGGTGGGTGTCGCCAGGGGATGCTTCGCCGCCGAGCATCCAGCGTCGGAAGTGGGCCAGGGCGGCTGCGGGATCACGGGCGAAGGCGTGATGGAAGGCGGCCAGTTCCCGCGAGCCGACGCCTCCGGGGTGGCAGAAGGTCGGACCCATGCCCAGCAGGATCAGTCCTCGGGGCGGTACCAGGCTTGTCGGCAGGCGCCTGAGCAGGCTGGCCGCCAGCAGCCCACCCAGCGACCAGCCCACCCAGACCGCATCGGGGTGAAGCTCATCGGCCATGGTGGCGGCCAGGGCGTCGAGGTCGGTGGGGGATGCCAACGGCGGCCGGCCGCCATACCCCGGCCAGTCGGGCGCAGCGATGGTGACTCCCGCCGGCCAGTGGCGCGCCAGTGGCCGCCAGACTCGGGCGTCGACCCCCCAGCCGGAAAGCAGCACCAGGCGGGTCATGTCAGCATCTCTCCACCGGTTACGGTGTGCCGGGCCCAGCAGTCGGCCAGGCCCTCGAGCAGGGCGTTCAGGTCGTCGTCGGTATGGGCGGCGGAGAGGGTGATGCGCAGTCGCGCCTGGCCGCGTGGCACCGTGGGCTCGCGGATGGCGCCCACCTGGATGCCGCGCTCGGCGAGGTGTGCGGCCCAGGCCATGACCGTTGCATCATCGCCCAGCACCACCGGCTGGATCGGCGTGGAACTGGCCATCAGTGGCAGCCCCAGCGTCGCCGCCTCGCGGCGAAAGCGGGCGATCAGCGCGTGCAGCCGGGTGCGGCGTTGCGGCTCGGAGGCAAGGATCTCCAGCGCGGCGAGCGTGGCCGCCGCCACTCCCGGCGGCTGGGCCGTGGTGTAGATGTAGGGGCGGGCGAACTGGACCAGGTGCTCGACCAGTGCCTCGCTTCCCGCCACGAAGGCGCCGGCGGTGCCCAGCGCCTTGCCGAGCGTGCCCACCAGCACCGGCACCTCGTCCATGCCGTGGGTGTGGCCGACGCTGCCATCGCCGCGCTCGCCGAGTACGCCCAGGCCGTGGGCATCGTCGATCATCAACCAGGCCCCGTGGCGGCGCGCCGTCGTGGCAAGCCCGGGGATGTCGGCGATGTCGCCATCCATGCTGAAGACGCCGTCGCTCACCACCAGCCGCAGGGCCCCTGTCGCCCTGCGCTCCAGCAGCCGGTCGAGGTCGGCCAGATCAGCATGATGGAAGCGTCGCGAACGGGCACCGGCAAGTCGGGCGCCATCGATCAGTGAGGCGTGGTTGAGGCGATCCTGGAAGACCCGGGTCTCCTCGTCGCAGAGCGCCTGCAGTACACCCAGGTTGGCCATGTAGCCGGTGGAGAAGAGTAGCGCCCGTGGGCGACCGGTGAGATCGGCAAGGCGGCCCTCGAGTGCCTCGTGAACCGCGAGGTGGCCATTGACCAGGTGCGAGGCACGGGCCCCGGCACCATGGCGCCTGGCACCCTCGGCCATCGCCTCGGCAAGGCGCGGGTCCCGTGCCAGGCCCAGGTAGTCGTTACCGGCGAAGTCGCACAGCGCGCTTGTTGGCTGCCCGATGTGGCGGTGTCGCCACAGGCCAGCCGATCGGCGGGCCTGGGTGCATGCGGCGAGCCGGCCTGCCCAGTCGTGGACGGCCATGGCTCAGCTCTGGCTGGCGTCGTAGGTCAGCTCGCTGGCCCGGTCGGCGGCTTTCCGCGCCGCCTGACGGGCCAGGTCGGCCTCGATGCTGGCGGCCACGCTCGCCTGAACCTGGTCGTCATCGACGCAGGTGTCTCTCCGCTCGGAATGCAGGCCGAGCCTGGTGAACAGCGCCCGGTCGTGCTCCGCCTGGGGGTTGGCGGTGGTCAGCAGTTGCTCGCCATAGAAGATCGAGTTGGCCCCGGCCAGGAAGGCCAGTGCCTGGGTCGAATCATCCATCTGCTCACGGCCGGCGGAGAGGCGCACGTGGCTCTTTGGCATCAGGATGCGAGCCACGGCGATGGCCCGGATGAACTCGATGGGGTCGAGGTCGTCCACCCCCTCGAGTGGCGTGCCGGGCACCTTGACCAGCATGTTGATGGGCACCGACTCCGGGTGCGGGTTGAGGCGCGCCAGCTGCTGCAGCAGGGCGGCGCGGTCGCGGGGCGCCTCGCCCATGCCGAGAATCCCGCCGGCGCACACCTTCATGCCCGCGTCGCGCACGTGGCCCAGGGTCGCCAGGCGGTCGGCGTAGCTGCGTGTAGTGATGATCTCGCCATAGTACTCCGGTGAGGTGTCGAGGTTGTGGTTGTAGTAGTCGAGGCCTGCCTCGGCCAGGCGCGAGGCCTGATCGCCATCGACCATGCCGAGCGTCATGCAGGTCTCGAGCCCCATCGCCTTGACCCGCCGGACCATCTCCAGCACCACCTTGAGGTCGCGCTCGCGGGGGCTCTTCCAGGCCGCCCCCATGCAGAAGCGGCTGGCGCCTGCGTCCTTGGCCGCCCGGGCCTGCTCCACCACCTTCTCGATCTCCAGCAGCTTCTCCCTGCCCAGGCCGGTGTTGTAGTGGCCGGACTGCGGACAGTACTTGCAGTCCTCGGGGCAGGCGCCGGTCTTGATCGAGAGCAGGGTGGAGACCTGTACAGCGTTGGGGTCGAAGTGGGCGCGATGCACCCGCTGGGCCCGGAACAGCAGGTCGTTGAAGGGCAGCGCGAAGATTGCCTCGATCTCGTCGAGGGTCCAGTCGTGGCGCACCTCGCCCGGGGTGGCTAGGTTCTGGGTATCGGCTGCACAGGACGGCGGCGTCGGTGTCATGGGGGAGTGCCTATGGTCAACTTTGTGAGAATTAACAAGTTGACGGATAGCTTACGGTCCGAGATGGCGATGTCAACTCGTGTTGGTACTCTGGTTGACAGAGTGCTGCGCCGGGCCCTGCCGGGGCGATGCGCCTTCTGCCTCGCGCCGGCCCTCGCCGAGCGGCCCTGGTGCCAGGCCTGCTTCGAGGGGCTGCCGTGGAACCTGCCCGCATGCCCCATGTGTGGCGAGCCGCAGCCCGAGGCGTGGCGGGGCCGGACCTGTGGCGCCTGCCTGCGACGGCCACCGGCCTTCGTGCGTACTCGGGCACCGCTGCGCTACAGCGACGAGATCGCCTGGCTGGTGCGGCGCTTCAAGTTCCAGGCCTCACCGCGGGCCGGAACAGTGCTGCTGGCGCTGCTGGAAACGGCGCTGAGCGAGGAGGCGAGGGCGTGGCCCGAGGCGCTGGTGCCGGTTCCACTGCATGCGCGTCGTGCCCGCGGGCGCGGCTTCGACCAGGCAGAGTGGCTGGCGGCAAGGCTGGCCAGGCGACTGGGGGTGCCGCTGCTGCGCGGTCGACGCCTGCATGATACGCCCAGTCAGCGGGGGCTCGACCGTCGCGAGCGGCGGGCCAACCTGCGCGGAGGCTTCCGGATGCAGGACTCCCTGCCGGCGCGTGTGGCACTGCTTGACGACGTGATGACGACCGGCGCTACCCTGGAGGCCCTGGCACGCGCCTGTCTGGCCGCCGGGGCGGAGGAAGTCGAGGCCTGGGCGGTGGCACGCACGCCACTGGGGGAAATATGAGCAAAGCCTGGTAGAGTGGGGTTTTCCCTGGAGGATGGACCATGGACGCTGATCTGCACCCCTTCTCCACGCTGTCGCCCGCCCGGGTCGTGGCGGCCATCGAGTCACTGGGCTTCTGGCTACCAGGCGAGCCCTTCGCGCTGAACAGCTACGAGAACCGCGTCTACCTGGTCCACGATGACGAGCGCCGTCGCTGGGTGGCCAAATTCTATCGCCCGGAGCGCTGGAGCGATGCGCGCATCGAGGAGGAGCACGACTTCCTGGCCGAGCTGGCCGCCGAGGAGGTGGCGGTGGCCGAGCCCTGGTGTGATGAAGCGGGGCACAGCCTGCACCGGGCCGAGGGTTTCCGCTTCGCGCTCTTTCCCCAGCTGCCGGGTCAGGCGCCGGAACTTGCGAACCCCGCCCACCTGTTTGCCCTGGGCGAACTGATCGGCAGCGTGCATGCGGTGGGTGAGCGGAAGCCCTTCAGGCACCGCGGCGCCATGGACCTGGATGGCATGGTGCTCGACGCCCGCGAGCGTGTGCTCGCCGGCCCCTGGCTGGGTCGCCTTCAGCGCCAGGCCTATGAGCGTGTCACGACGGCGCTGCATGAAGCGCTGGCGGCATATCGCTGGGACCCAGAGCAGGCGATACGCGTCCATGGTGACTGCCATATCGGCAATATCCTGGGCCGCGACGAACACTTCGCGCTGGTGGACTTCGATGACTGCCTGATGGCCCCGGCGGTGCAGGACCTGTGGATGCTGATTACCGCGCAGGCCCCGGAGGAGCGGCACATGCAGCTCTCGGAGGTGATCGAAGGCTACGAGCAGCACCGCGATTTCGACCGCCGCGAACTGGCCCTGGCCGAGCCGCTGCGTACCCTTCGCCTGCTGCGTCACAGCGCCTGGCTGGTGTCACGCTGGGAGGACCCGGCCTTTCCGGTAGCCTTTCCCTGGCTGGCAGATGCGGGTTACTGGGACGGCCATATCAGGACCCTGGAGCAGCAGTGCCAGGCGCTCGAGCGGGCGCCGCGCTGGTTGGCATGAAGACGCCGCGCCTCTTCTGGACGAGGAGGCGCGGATCAGCTGTCGGTGGGGGGATTACTGGGCGTCGGGGTCGGGCTGCTCGGCGGGGATCGGGTTGGCGACGCCGTCACCCTCGGCCTGACGACGCTCGATATTGATCTGCTCGGAGGGATTCTCCTGCTCCTCGATGGCCAGCTCGCTGGCCAACTGGAGCTCGAATCCGTGCTCCGGGGTGATCTCGCAGCGGCCGTCCTGGCAGGCATTGATACCGAACTCGCCGTCGCTGTCGTAGGCCGCGGCGGAGATCTCGCCGCTGTAGATGTGGCTGTCGCTGCCTGCGGTGTCGATGCAGGTGACGCTGGAGGTGGTGATACGGATGCGCTCGCCATCGAGCTGCGCATCACCGACCATCACGCAGTAGTCGGGTACCTGATGGCTACCGCTGCCATCGGCCACCGGGCGCAGCAGGATGTCGTCCTGGCGAGGTGTCTCGGCGTCGAGGCTCAATGACGAGACCACCTGCACTTCCAGGCGGGCATCGGCGGGAAGCTCCAGGGTGGTGGCGAAGGCCAGGGAGGGGGCCAGCAGGAGGCCCAGCAGCAGGGGTGTCTTGGTCATGTCGGGCTCTCGCGGAAAGATCTGCACAGCATGAAAGACTGCATAATATCACAGCCTGACGCATCGACTCACCGCCGGGTTTCGGGTGCGGCAGGATGTCGCGAGGGATGGCATGGCGAGAACGCGTCGGCCGAGATGCCGAAAGGAGGCGGCGGGCTGCTAGACTATTGGCTTGGAGTGACGAAAAATTGTACAGGAATGTATCCCTGTATATATTATGTACATGAAAGCTGGCAATCAGTGACGACCTGACGGGGCCCCCATGACAGAAGAGCTCGCCAACCACTACCGACAGATCATCCTCGCGCTGGGCGAGGATCCCGAGCGGGAGGGACTGCGTGACACGCCCAAGCGTGCCGCCAAGGCCATGCAGTTCCTTAACCGCGGTTATCTCCAGTCGCTGGAGGAGATCGTCAATGGCGCTGTCTTTGCGTCGGAGACCGACGAGATGGTGTTGGTCAAGGACATAGAGCTCTATTCCATGTGTGAGCACCACCTGCTGCCCTTCATCGGCAAGTGCCATATTGCCTACCTGCCCGATGGCAAGGTGCTGGGGCTGTCCAAGTTCGCGCGCATCGTCGACATGTTCGCCCGGCGCATGCAGATCCAGGAGAACCTCACCCGCCAGATCGCCGAGGCCGTCCAGGAGGTGACCGGCGCCCGTGGTGTGGCGGTGGTGATCGAGGCCCGCCATCTGTGCATGATGATGCGCGGCGTCGAGAAACAGAACTCCAGCATGACCTCCTCGGTGATGCTCGGCGCCTTCCGACAGAACCAGTCGACCCGTCAGGAGTTCCTGACGCTGATCAACGGGCGCTGAACCCAGGCGCATACTCTTGAGAGCCCAGGAGAGCCGGCCATGCCGCTGCATGCCATTGACGACCAGCACTTCGACCACGATCTGGCAACCATTCGCATCAAGAACCTTCGCCTGCGCACCCATATCGGGATAAAGGAAGAGGAGATCAAGAACCGTCAGGACGTGGTGATCAACGCGGTCATTCGCTATCGCGCCGACAAGGCGGTGGCGTTCAACCATATCGAGCAGGCATTGAATTACCGCACCATCACCAAGCAGGTGATCGCCCATGTCGAGGAGAACCGTTTTCTGTTGCTCGAGCGCATGACCCGCGAGGTACTCGACCTGATCATGGCCCACGAGCAGGTGCTGACCGCCCAGGTCGAGATTGACAAGCCCCACGCCCTGCGCTTCGCCGACTCGGTCTCCATTACCCTCTCCGAGAGCCGTCAGCTTCGTTGAGAAAGCCGTCAGCTTCGTTGAGAGAGCCATCAGCTTCTTTGAGAGAACCGCACGAGCCGCGTTGATGCCGGCGTGCGAAAAGGTGGGCCCCTGCGCTTGGAGTGCCGGGGCCTTTGCGCTTAGCATGAGGGCAAACCGACCAGTGCCGCGATGCGGCGGGAGAACAATATGCAAGCCCTCAAGGAAACGCAGCTCTACTGTCCCTTCGCCTATATCGATGGCAGTTGGGTCGCCGCGGACAGCGGCGAACAGATCCAGGTCGTCAACCCGGCCACCGGCGAGGCCATGGGTGACGTGCCACGCCTGGGACGTGCCGAGACCGATCGCGCCATCGAGGCCGCTCATGCGGCCCTGCCTGCCTGGAAGGGGCTGAGTGCCCTGGAGCGTGCCGACATCCTGATGAAGTGGTACGAGCTGATGCTCGAGCATCAGGATGACCTGGCGATGATCATGACCTTCGAGCAGGGCAAGCCGCTCAAGGAAGCCGCCGGGGAGATCGCCTACGCGGCGAGCTTCCTGCGCTGGTTCGCCGAGGAGGCACGGCGTGTCTACGGTGATACCGTCCCCGCCGCCAAGGCCAATCAGCGCATCGTGGTGACCAAGCAGCCGGTGGGTGTGGTCGGGGCCATCACCCCCTGGAACTTCCCTGCTGCCATGATCACCCGCAAGGCCGGTGCAGCGCTGGCCGCCGGCTGTACCATCGTCTGCAAGCCGGCCAGCCAGACGCCGTTCTCGGCCACCGCCCTGGCCCTGCTGGCCGAGCGCGCCGGCGTGCCACGCGGCGTGTTCAACGTGGTACCCGGGCGTGCCAGCGAGATCGCCGCGGCCATGACCGAGTCGCCGCTGGTGCGCAAGATCACCTTCACCGGCTCCACCGAGGTCGGTCGTGAGCTGATGGCCAACGCCGCGCAGCATATCCAGAAGATCTCTCTGGAGCTGGGCGGCAACGCGCCTTTCATCGTCTTCGAGGATGCCGACCTGGACGCCGCGGTGGAGGGTGCGATGGCGGCGAAGTTCCGCAATGCCGGCCAGACCTGTGTGTGCACCAACCGCTTTCTGGTGCAGTCCAGCGTGGTCAACGCCTTCTGCGAGAAGCTCGCCGTGGCCATGCACAGCGAGCTCAGGGTGGGCGACGGCACCCAGCCTGATATCAACATCGGCCCGCTGATCGATGACAAGGCGGTGGCCAAGGTGAGCGAGCACGTTCAGGATGCCGTGGACAAGGGCGCCGAGCTGCTGCTTGGCGGCCACCCGCACCCGCTGGGCGGCAACTTCTTCACGCCGACCCTGATCAGCTTCGCCACCGACCAGATGAAGGTGGCGAAGGAGGAGACCTTCGGCCCGCTGGCCGCGGTGTTCCCCTTCGATGATGAGGAGAGCGCGGTGGAAATGGCCAACGACACCGAGTATGGCCTCGCCGCCTACTTCTACTCCCGCGACCTGGGGCGCGTGTGGCGCGTCGCTGACGCCCTGGAGTACGGTATGGTGGGTATCAACACCGGGCTGATCTCCAACGCCGCCGCTCCCTTCGGTGGGGTCAAGGCGTCCGGCCTGGGTCGCGAGGGCGGCCACCAGGGGCTGGAGGAGTTCCTCGAGACCAAGTACCTCTGCATCGATCTGGGATAGGAGCGACAAGGCTCAAGGGGCAAGGAACAAGCGGCTCGTCGACGGGCCGCAATCCCTCCCACGAAAAAACCCACTCGACCTGACGGTTGAGTGGGTTTTTCAGTGACTGTGGTCAGAGTCAGGACGCCTGCAAGGAGCCCCGGAATATCATCGCTTGCTCCTTGCTCCTTGCTCCTTGCTCCTTGCTCCTTGCAGCTCGCCGCAGGCGCTGGCGTCAGTGGCGGAAGTGGCGCATCCCGGTGAAGACCATGGCGATGCCCGCCTCGTTGGCGGCGTCGATCACTTCCTGGTCACGCATGGAGCCGCCGGGCTGGATCACCGCGGCGATGCCGGCGGCGGCGGCGGCGTCGATGCCATCGCGGAAGGGGAAGAAGGCGTCACTGGCCATCACCGAGCCCGGCACCGAGAGGCCCTCGTCGGCGGCCTTGATGCCGGCGATCTTGGCGGAGTAGACGCGGCTCATCTGGCCGGCGCCCACGCCGATGGTCTGGCCATCCTTGGCGTAGACGATGGCGTTGGACTTGACGTACTTGGCCACCTTCCAGGCGAAGGCCAGGTCGCGCAGCTCCTGCTCGGTGGGCACGCGCTCGCTGACCACGGTGAGCTCGTCGCGGCCGACCATGCCCAGGTCGCGGTCCTGGACCAGCAGCCCGCCGGTGACCCGCTTGAAGTCGTGGGCGTGGCCACGGCTGCCGGGCCAGTGGGCACCGACGTCGAGCAGGCGCACGTTCTGCTTCTCGGCGACTATCTTGGCGGCCTCGGCTTCTACGCCGGGGGCGATGATCACCTCGACGAACTGGCGGTCGATGATGGCGCGGGCGGTGTCGGCATCCAGCGGCACGTTGAAGGCGATGATGCCGCCGAAGGCGCTGGTGGGGTCGGTGGCGAAGGCCTTGTCGTAGGCCTCCAGTGCGCTGGCGCCCACCGCCACGCCGCAGGGGTTGGCGTGCTTGACGATCACGCAGGCGGTATCGCTGAAGGCCTTGACGCACTCGAAGGCGGCATCGGTGTCGGCGACATTGTTGAAGGAGAGCGCCTTGCCGTTGAGCTGTACGGCGGTCGCCACGCTGGGCTCGCTGGCATCGGCCTCCACGTAGAAGGCGGCGTTCTGGTGCGGGTTCTCGCCGTAGCGCATGGCCTGCTTCTTCTCGAACTGCAGGTTGTAGGTGCGCGGGAAGCCGTCCTCGCCGCCGGGGACGCGCTGGCCGAGATAGTCGGCGATGGCGGCGTCGTAGCCGGCGGTGTGTTCGAAGGCCTTCACCGCCAGGTCGAAGCGGGTGGCGTCACTCACCGCGCCGTCCTGGGCGGCGATCTCGCCAAGTACCCGGGCATAGTCGCCGGCGTCCACCACGATGGTGGTGTGGGCGTGGTTCTTGGCGCAGGCGCGCACCATGGTGGGGCCGCCGATATCGATGTTTTCGATGGCATCCTCGAGGGTGCAGTCAGGCTTCGACACGGTCTGGGCGAAGGGGTAGAGGTTGACCACCACCATGTCGATAGGGGCGATATCGTGCTCCGCCATCACCGCATCGTCCTGGCCGCGGCGACCCAGGATACCGCCGTGGATCTTCGGGTGCAGGGTCTTGACCCGGCCGTCCATGATCTCGGGGAAGCCGGTGTGCTCGGAGACCTCGGTCACCGCTATGGCGTTCTCCTGGAGCAGACGGAAGGTGCCTCCGGTGGAGAGCAGCTCTACGCCGTGCTCGGACAGGCCGCGGGCGAAGTCGACGATGCCGGTCTTGTCGGAGACGCTGATCAGGGCGCGGCGAACCGGGGTGGGGGAGGCTTGGGCCATGGGGACACTCTCTTGACGTCTGGGGCGATGGATGGATAGGCGGAAAGTCGCGGTGGCGGGTCGTGAGTGACGCGCCGAAGGGAGCCGGGGACTCCCTTCGTCATATCAAGTCATACTGCTTGAGTTTCTTGCGCAGGGTGCCGCGATTGAGTCCGAGCATCTCGGCGGCGCGGGTCTGATTGCCCTGGGTGTGCTCGAGGACCGAGGCGAGCAACGGGGCCTCGACCTCGGCCATCACCATGGCGTAGAGCCCGGTGACGTCGCCGCCATCCAGGTGGGCAAAATAGCTGCGCATGGAGAGCTCCACCGCCTCGCGTAGCGGCTGTTGGCCGCCTTCCTGTGCGGCAAGGTCCGGCGACGCGTCGTCCAGTTGGCGGCCTGTCGATAGCTCTGGGTCGGAGGGAAGGGCTTGGCTGGTCATGCGGCTCGTGTTCCTTTCGCGGTCGCGCCCGGCTCGTCCGGCGCCGTGGCCGATGAGTGGGCATGACCAAAGAGGTCGTCGATGAAACGGTACTGTTCGGCAGTGCTCTCGAGGCGATTGAAATGTCCCTTGAGCTCGCGGCGCTGGGCGTCGCGGAGGCGGACGTCGCCGGCCAGGTACCAGCCGACGTGCTTGCGCGCGATACGCACGCCCATGTGCTCGCCATAGAATTCGTGGAGGGCGTCCAGATGATCGCGCAGCACCCCGGCGCGCTCGTCGTCGCTGGGCGGTGGCAGCGCTTCACCATGGCGCAGATAGTGGTTGATCTCGCGAAAGATCCAGGGATTGCCCTGGGCGCCACGCCCGACCATCACCGCATCCGCACCAGTATAGTCGAGGACCTCGGCAGCCTTCTCGGGGCAGTCGATATCGCCGTTGGCAAACACCGGAATCCTCACCGCCGCCTTGATGGCGGCGATGGTGTCGTACTCGGCATGGCCGGTGTAGCGCTGCTGGCGGTGGCGACCGTGCACCGCCAGGGCCTGGATGCCGGCGTCCTCGGCGAGGCGCGCGATGCGCAGGCCATTGTTGCTCTCGGCACACCAGCCGGTGCGGATCTTCAAGGTCACCGGCACGTCTACCGCTGCCACTACGGCGGCAAGGATCTCGGCGACCAGCGACTCGTCCCGCAGCAGGGCGGAGCCGGCGGCCTTGTTGCATACTTTCTTGGCCGGGCAGCCCATGTTGATGTCGATGATCTCGGCGCCCTGATCGGCATTTAGGCGGGCGGCCTCGGCGAGCATGGCGGCGTCGCCGCCGGCGATCTGTACGCTGCGCGGTCCCGGCTCGCCGCGGTGATCCATGCGCAACCGGGACTTGCGGGTGTGCCAGAGGCTGGGGTCCGAGGTGACCATCTCGCCCACCACCAGCCCGGCTCCCAACTGGCGACACAGCTGCCGGAAGGGGCGGTCGGTGACGCCGGCCATGGGCGCCAGGATGGCGCGGTTGGGCAGGGCATGATCACCGATGCAGGGCAGTGGCTGGCTGGAGTCGGACATGGCTCGGGGCAGTAGCGGCAAGAGGGGGCATATCATACGCCCACCGTCGGGCAGGGTGAAGTGGCGGTCGGGGCGCGCTAGCTCGGCCGACGACCGGTGAGACGGACCCAGCCCTCGCGTGTGACCGGTTCATCCATCTGTAGACCCTGCTCGCGATAGGCCTGTAGTACCTCCTCGGCCTGGGCCGCAAGGATGCCGGAGAGCGCCAGACGCCCACCGGGGGCGACGTGCCCAGCGATCATCGGCGCCATCTCGACCAGCGGACCGGCGAGAATGTTGGCCACCACGATGGGGAAAGTCTCGCCGTCGTCGAGCTGCTCGGGGTAGCAGAGGCGCAGTGCGTCCTCGGCCACCTCGTTGCGTTCGGCATTGTCGCGGCTCGCGGTGAGCGCCTGGGGGTCGATATCGGTGCCCGTCGCGCTGGCGGCCCCGAGCTTGAGGGCGGCGATGGCGAGTATCCCCGAGCCGGTGCCTATATCCAGGGTCGCCTGGCCCTCGAGGGCCTCGCTTATCGCCAGGCCGTCGAGCCAGGCCAGGCAGAGTGCGGTGGTGGGGTGGGTGCCGGTACCGAAGGCCAGCCCAGGGTCGAGGTGCAGGTTGACCGCGCCCGGCTCCGGGGGCTCGTGCCAGCTGGGTACGATCCACAGGCGTTCACCCATCTGCAGCGGCGTGAAGTCATCCATCCACTCGCGCTCCCAGTCACGGTCGGCGAGCAGCTCCACCTCGATCTCGGGGCAGGGCTCCTCGGGCTGCTCGGCAGCCCAGGCCTGATGCACCCGTTCGAGCATGGCATCGACCCCCTCGAGGTCGTCGTAGAGCCCGGTGAGCACCGTCTCGTGCCACAGCGGAGTACTACCGCGCTCGGGCTCGAATACCGGATCGTCATGGGCGTCCTGAAGGGTGATGGCGGTGGCCCCCTCGGCGAGCAGCAGCTCCTCGAGGGTCTCGGCCTGCTCCGGGGCGATATGGGCCTTGAGTTGCAGCCAGGGCATAAAGGTTCCCGTGGTGGCTCAGAAATGAAAAGGCCGCACTGCGGTGTCGATGCGGCCTGGAATAATGGCTTGGCTCGGCGGCGAGGGGCGCCGGGGGCAGGCTTGGAGGGGGTCCTACGCCAGGGATGGCGTCGGTAGCGCCCAGGGAGGGGTTCACAGCGCCCCCGAACAAGCCTGCCGCCGGATCAGCCCCGAGCCATGTGGCACTCGGGGCGGACGGGGCCGGGGATCAAGGAGTTACAGCCCCAGCTTCTTCTCCAGGTAGTGGATATTGACGCCACCCTGTCGGAAGTAGCCGTCGCGCACCAGATCCTTGTGCAGGTCGGTGTTGGTCTTGATGCCCTCCACCAGCAGCTCGTCCAGCGCGACCCGCATGCGGGTCAGCGCCGTCTCACGGTCGGCACCCCAGGTGATCAGCTTGCCGATCAGCGAGTCGTAGTGGGGCGGCACGGTGTAGCCAGTGTAGAGGTGGGAGTCCATGCGTACGCCCAGGCCGCCCGGCGGGTGATAGAGGGTCACCTTGCCGGGAGAGGGCATGAAGGTGCGCGGGTCCTCGGCATTGATGCGGCACTCGAAGGCGTGGCCGCTGAGCTCCACATCCTCCTGGCGGATGGAGAGCGGCAGGCCGGAGGCGATGCGCAGCTGTTCCCGGACGATATCCACGCCGGTGACCATCTCGGTGACCGGGTGCTCCACCTGGACGCGGGTGTTCATCTCGATGAAGAAGAACTGGCCGTCCTCGTAGAGGAACTCGAAGGTGCCGGCGCCGCGATAGCCGATGGTGATGCAGGCCTGGCGGCATGCCTCGAGCACCTCGGCGCGAGCCTCTGGGTCGAGCATCGGTGCCGGGGCTTCCTCGATCACCTTCTGATGGCGGCGCTGTAGCGAGCAGTCGCGGTCATACAGGTGGATGGCGTTGCCCTGGCCATCGGCGAGTACCTGCACCTCTACATGACGCGGGTTCTCGAGGAACTTCTCCATGTAGACGGTGCCGTCGCCGAAGGCTGAGTGAGCCTCGGTGCGGGTCACGTTGACCGCGGAGAGCAGGTGCGCCTCGGTGTGCACCACGCGCATGCCGCGCCCACCGCCACCGGCGGCGGCCTTGATGATCACCGGGTAGCCGATGCGGCGTGCGGTGGCCAGGATCTCGGCTTCCTCACCTTCACCTTCGGGCAGCGGGCCGTCGGAGCCCGGCACCGTGGGTACGCCGGCCTTCTTCATCGACTCGATGGCACTGACCTTGTCGCCCATCAGGCGGATGGTCTCGGCCTTGGGCCCGATGAAGGTAAACCCGGAGCGCTCCACCTGCTCGGCGAAGTTGGCGTTCTCGGAGAGGAAGCCGTAGCCGGGGTGGATGGCGCTGCTGTCGGTGACCTCGGCGGCACTGATCAGCGCCGGGATGTTGAGGTAGGACTGGGCCGAGGGGGCCGGCCCGATGCATACGGCCTCGTCGGCCAGGCGCACGTGCATCAGCTCGCGGTCGGCCTTGGAGTGGACCGCCACTGTCCTGATGCCCAGCTCCTTGCAGGCGCGCAGGATGCGCAGGGCGATCTCGCCGCGGTTGGCGATAAGAACCTTGTCCAGCATGATGGGTCCGCCAGTGTCGGGTGAATGAAGAGGTAAGCGATGCTCAGGCGATGACGACCAGGGGCTGGTCGTATTCCACCGGCTCGCCGTCCTCGACCAGGATCGCCTCGATCACGCCGTCACGGTCGGCCTCGATCTGGTTCATCATCTTCATCGCCTCGACGATGCACACCGTCTCGCCCTTCTTGACGTGGGAGCCGATCTCGACAAAGGCCTTGGCGCCGGGGGCCGGTGAGCGATAGAAGGTGCCCACCATGGGGGAGGTGATGGCCTGTCCCTGGAAGCTGGGGCCCTCTGCGGTGGCCGGCTCGGCGCTCTCGGCGGGTGCCGGAGCCGCGGCGGGAGCCGGCTGAGCCACTGGAGCGTAACCCTGGGGCATGCTGGGCTGCCAGTTCACGCCGTTGGGGTGGCGGCTGATGCGAACCGACTCTTCGCCTTCCTGGATCGCGATTTCGCTGATGTTCGACTCTTCGAGCAACTCGATCAGCTTCTTGACCTTGCGGATATCCATGACGTTCGTCCCGATCGGTTGGGTGCGGTGAATGGCCGTTGGCCCGGTGCTGTCAACCATGGCCAAGTTTCATTAGATCGCGGCAAGATGGCGACTCTTCCGCCTCTATAGGCCGTTAAAAGAGGGTAGCGCAGGAGTTTGCCGAAAAACCGGGATGATGTCCAGCGCAGACGAAAACGCCGTTCACGCTCCGCTGAGCGGTGCGTGAACGGCGTCATGATGCGTGTTTCAGGCGTTGCCGGCGGTGCGCTCCTCGAGCCAGCCGAGCACGCCTTTCAGGTGTTCCGCCAGTGGCTCGGCGCGGGTCTCGCCCTGGATACGGGCCGAGCGAATCTCCTCGCCGGCGTGGAAGAACAGCAGGCTGGGCGGCCCGAACAGCTCGTAGCGGTCGAGCAGTTCGCGACTGGCGGCATCGGTGTCGGTCACATCGACGTTGATGCGGGCGAAGGCCGCCAGCGGCTCGGCGACCCGGGGGTCGGGGTAGACCTGGCGCTCGAGCTGCTTGCACGAGATGCACCAGTCGGCGGTGAAGTGGACGAAGGCGGCCTGACCCTCGGGTACCGAGGCGAGTGCCTGTTGCAGTCCGTCGAGCTCGTCAACGGTGGTCACCTCGGCAGCGGGCTGGGTGCCACCTGACGCCGGCCCAGTGCCGGCAGTCAGCGGTGCCAACGGACGCAGGGGATCACTGGCACCACTGGCTGCGCCGAGCACCAGTGCCAGGCCCCAGGCCAGCAGCAGCAGACCGAGCGCCTGGCGGGCCCGCGCCCATCCCTGGGGGAGGTTGGTGGACATGGCGCCGAGCGCCAGGGCGGTACCGACCGCCAGTGCGGCCCACAGCAGCAGCACAGCAGTGGCCGGCAGCAGGCGCTCGACCAGCCAGATCGCCACTCCCAGCAGCAGGATGCCGAAGGCGATCTTGACACCGTTCATCCAGGCACCACTGCGCGGCAGCAGGGTGGTACCGAAGGTGCCAACGAGCAGCAGTGGCACCCCCATGCCCAGGCCCAGGGCGAGCAGGGCGGCGCCCCCCATCACGGCGTCGCCGGTGGTGGAGATGAATACCAGGGCACCGGCCAGCGGCGCCGAGACGCAGGGCGAGACCACCAGCACCGACAGCGCGCCAGCCAGGGCCAGGCCGGCGGGACCGCTCTGCTGGGCGCGCGCCTGCCAGCCGTCGATGCGGCCGGCCAGTCGGGGGGAGAGACGCATCTCGAAGGCGCCGAACATGGCCAGGGCGAAGAGGGTGAAGAGCACCGCGAAGGTGATCAGCACCGGCGCCGACTGCAGCCGCGCCTGGAGGTTGAGCCCGGCCCCGAACAGGCCCATCAGTACGCCGACCAGAGCGTAGGTGAGCGCCATGCCGGCCACGTAGCTGGCGGAGAGGGCGAAGGCGCGTGGCCGGCTGGGGTTCTGGCCGACGATGATCGACGACAGGATCGGCACCATGGGCAGCACACAGGGGGTAAAGGTCAGACCCAGGCCGGCGAGGAAGAAGAGCCCCAGTGCCAGCGGCAGGCTGGCCTCGGCCATCAGCGACTGGAAGCGGCCGTCCTCGCTCTGTGGTGCCGCGAAGTCTCCGGCAGAGCCAGTGGCACCGGCCTGCTCCCCATCGCCCCCCGCGGCGGAATTGCTGTCGCCATCTGATGGCTGCCAGCCAGCGAAGGCCGCCGGTGCCTGCTGCTCGGCGGCCTCCAGGCCGACACGCTCGGGGGGATAGCAGAGGCCGGCGTCGGCGCAGCCCTGGAAGGTGACGGTGATCGGTACCACGCCGCTGGCCGTTTCCTCGAAAGGCACCTCGAAGACCAGGGTGTCGCGGAAGGTATAGACGTCGCCGAGGAACTCGTCGCTGGTAAAGGTGCCCTCGGGGAGCTCCGGTTCCCCCAGCGGCTGGTCGGCCGACTCCACCGCAAATTGGTGGCGATAGAGGTAGTAGCCTTCGGCGGCTTCCATGCCAATGTAGAGGGTATCGCCGTCATGCCAGGCACTGGGCTGAAAGGCCTCCAGTACCGGCAGGAACTCCTTGTCGTCGCTTGCGAACCACTGGGCCTGGGCGGCGAGCGGCAGCAGCAGCAGGGTCGTCAGGGCGGTTCGTCGCAGGCTGATCACGGAAATCCTGTCCTTGGTTGGGGTGTAGCTGGCGATCAGACCCCACCCGATCCGCGGGGTTCCTGCCCGGCATCGCGCGGGGAGCGGGACCCTGGCATGAGGGTGAGGATGGACTGAACGCTTGCGCTGGTCGGGTGCTAGGATAACGCAGGAGAGGGCGTGGCTTCATCGAGGGACGTGGCGAAAGGTGTGCCACGTTGTCGCACGCTCCCATGTCTCGTATAGGGAAGGAACCTGCACATGGCTTGGATGGGCAAGGGCGGCGCCAGGCGTCGCGAGAGGATCGAAGCGCTGGAGCGCCCCGAGTACGGCTGGATCTGGAAGCCGTTGCTGGCGCTGCTGGTGATCTATCTGGTGGTGACGCTGGCCCTCGGGATCTGGTGGAGCCGCACGCCGGCGCCGCATAGCGTCGAGCAGGTGCCGATGGAGCGGCGTGGGGACGCCGGTGGCGAGCCCGCCGCCCGAGGTGCGGTGACCGTGGCCACCCTGGCCTCCATCGTCGAGACCCTCTATGACAAGCCCGGTGGCTATCTGCGCAACGACCGCCTGCCTCCGGGTCTGTGGCTGGACAACATGCCGAGCTGGGAGCGTGGGGTGCTGGATCAGGCCAGGGATCTGGCGCGAGCCCTGCCCTCGATGCATCCACACGAGGTCGAACTACTGGAGGAAGTGGTGCGAGGCCTGGCCGGAGACGGCCTCGACTGGTACCGGCCCGCCACCGAGTCACATCTGGTATCGGCGGTGGCCGCTCTGGATAGCCAGCTGACGGCGCTGGGCGGCATGCAGGCCGAGGGCTTCGTCCCCGGGGCGGGGCTGCGCCGCTGGCTGGCCGATGTCGGGGTGCGTCTCGACGAACTCTCTCTACGCCTGGCTTCGGGTGCCGGAGGGCACCAGATGCTGCGTGAGCTGGCCATCGACAGCGAGGCACTGCCCGAGGGCACTCCCTGGTATCGGGTCGACAATGTCTTCTTCGAGGCGCGTGGCACCGGCTGGGCGTTGGTCCAGATGCTGGAGGGGGTGCAGCGTGATCAGGCCGATGTCCTGGAGAGCGCCGGAGTGACCGAGCGTTGGGAGCGCCTGCGGGCGGAATTGGCCATGACCCAGCGACGCCTGTGGAGTCCGGTGGTGATGAGCGGCTCCGGATTCGGTCCCTTCGCCAACCATACGCTGGTGATGGCGCTTCACGTCAGCCGTGCCCGGGACCTGGTCGAGGAGATCACTACGGTGCTTGCCGAGAGTGCCGCCCTCGAGGCTGGCGGCGATGGCGTGACCCAGGCGCCGGCCAGCGAGCCCGAGGTGGTTGAGGTGACGCGTGATGCCCAGGCCGCGCCGGAAGCAGCTGTTCAGCAGGAGGCCGAGCAGTCAGAGGCCAATCAGGAAGAGGCCAATCAGGAAGAGGCGGGTCAGGAAGAGACAGGTCAGGAAGAGACAGGTCAGGAAGAGGCGGGTCAGGAGGAGGCAGGTCAGGACGAGGCGGGTCAGGAAGAGCCCGCACCCCAGGCCAGCGAATAGCCGCCCATCGACCGGCCCAGTGTTCGGCTGGCCGGGTTTGGCAGGCAACAAATGAAGCGGGCCGCCCCTTCGGGCGGCCCGCTTTACGTCTGGCTCCAGTTCCAGGGGCCGAAGGCCGCCGTGGGAACTGGGTTCAGGCCTTCTCGTAGGCGGAGACCGCCTTTTCGATGGCCTTGCGGGCGGCCTCGACACCTTCCCAGGACTCTACCTTGACCCACTTGCCCTTCTCGAGATCCTTGTAATTCTCGAAGAAGTGGGCGATCTGCTGGCGCAGCAGCTCGGGCAGGTCGGTCACTTCCTGGACATCATCATAGAGGCTGGAGAGCTTGTGGTGCGGTACGCAGACCAGCTTGGCGTCTTCGCCGGCTTCGTCGGTCATGTTGAGGATGCCCACCGGACGGGCGCGGATGACGCTGCCGGGCTGCACCGGGTAGGGGGTGACCACCAGAGCGTCCAGCGCATCACCGTCGTCGGCCAGGGTGTGCGGGATGAAGCCGTAGTTGGCCGGATAGAACATCGGGGTGGCCATGAAACGGTCGACCAGCAGTGCCCCCATGTCCTTGTCGATCTCGTACTTGATCGGGGTGTGGTTGGCCGGGATCTCGATCGCCACGTAGACGTCGTTCGGGAGGTCCTTGCCGGCGGGGATATTGTCGAAGTTCATCGTCGCTTCCTTGGGGTTGGAAATGGCGGTTGGCAGAAGTTCTAGGCGAATCGTCTGGATGAAAAAATTTGCCGAATTATACGGGGCCGTCGAAGCGAATACCAATTCGACCATCGATGCCGTCGACGCTTCGGAGCAGGGCGGCACCTTTGGAGGGGCGCCGCCGTGCCGCGCTCCCGTGTATGATAGGCGCCGCCACGGAGCCGAGCTTCGGGCAGGCAACCAACGGGCAAGGAGGGGCGAGTGACTCCCGCGCAGCTGTCATTGAGTTTTGGCCAGGCCTTTGTGGCGCCGGATCGTCGGCGGCATCGCAGCTCCATGTCCGTCCGCCTGCCCGAGGCGCCCCAGCTCAACGCCAAGGGGGCCTGTGCGCTGATCAGCGATTCCACCTTGCGCAACAGCATGGCCAAGCAGGCCGGGGACCTCAGCGTGCGCAGCTTCCTCGCCGACTACTACTCCACCCCCGACCACTGGGACGTCAAGACATCGGCGACCCGGGTACTGCGCGCCCTCAATGCCTGGACCTACAGCCAGAGCCGTCAGGTGGCAGAGGGCAGTTACGTCACTTCGCTGTCGGCGCTGGTACTGCGCGGTACCGAGGGCCACCTCTTCCATATGGGCGACACCCTGGTGTTTCGACTGCGTGGGGCGGAATTCGAGCAGCTGACTCGCGACCACGTCACTGACCTCGGGGGCTATCGCTACCCCTCCAGGGCCCTGGGCATGGACAACAGCATCGACATCGATTACGCCCGCTTTCCGGCCAAGCAGGGGGATCTGTTCCTGTTTACCACCCAGGCGGTGCTGGGCACCCTGATGCCGTCGGAGTATGTGCAGCTGATTCGTCAGGATGCCAGCGACCTCGATGCCGCCTGTGATCGCCTGGCCGAGGCGGCGGTACAGCGTGCGCAGTCTCGCGGCTACGGGGCGGACCAGTTCTGCTTCCAGTTGGTGCGCATCGATGAGCTGCCCGATGCCCAGTCCGACAATCCGGCCAAGGTGTACGGCGAACTGCCGATCCCGCCTGAGCTCTCCCCGGGGGATCGCCTCGACGGGCTGGAGGTGCTGGCCGTGCTGTCACGCACCGCCCAGTCGCGGGTCTACCGGGTGCGTGACCTTCAGAGCGATCGCGAGATGGTGATGAAGGCCCCGAGCCCCGAGCTCTCTCACCGCAATATCTACCTGGAGCACTTTCTGCTTCAGCAGTGGGTGGTGGAGCGGGTCAAGTCGCCCTTCGTGGTGCGCGTCATGGAGCCGTCACGGCCACGCCGCTACCTCTACTACCTGATGGCTCATGTCGAAGGTGAGACCCTGGTCGACTGGGCGCGGCGCCACCCCCAGGCGAGCCTGGCCCAGCGCCTGGATATCGCCAACCAATTGGGCAAGGCGGTGCAGGCCCTGCACCATCGCGAGTTGCTGCACCAGCAGATCCACCCCGGCAATGTGCTGATCGACAGCCATGGGCAGGTCGTGTTGACCGACTTCAGTGCCTGTCGGATGCGCGACGGAGGAGGGCTCACGGATGCTCGCGAGCTGCTGCGCCAGGTAGGTCTTACCGAACACAGCGCACCGGAATACGCCCTGGATGACGGGATCGGTCGGCGCAGCGACCAGTACTCCTATGCCTCAACGGTCTACTGGCTGCTGACCGGCGAGCTGCCCTACGCAGTGCCCCCCAACCGCCTGCGTAGCCATACCGACCTCGAGCAGCTTGTCTATCGCAGCGCGCGACAGCGCAACCCCGAGGTGCCCCAGGCACTGGACGAGGCGCTGCGCCGGGCGCTGGATCCCCAGCGAGCGCTGCGCTACCGGCGCATGTCGGAGTTCCTGCGCGAGCTGCGCCAGCCGCTGGCGATGTCTCGCGACGCCTCGACATCGCGCATGAGCCCGCGCCGATTCCGTGATTCCGGCCACTTCTGGCAGGGCATCGCGGCGATCCTGCTGTTGCTGCTGGTGCTTTCCTGGTTGCTGCGTTAAAACGCCGAGCGCCGAGCGCCGAGCGCCGAGCGCCGAGCTACAAGCGCCAAGCTGGCCGGTGGCGGGCGGTAGGTGGCGAGATAAAGCGGAGAAAGGGAGAAAACGATAAACCCCACCAGAGGTTAACCAGGTGGGGTTTCTTGTTACCTTGCCGATTGGCCGCTTGGCCGCTTGGCCGCTTGGCCGCTTGGCCGCTTGGCCGCTTGGCCGCTTGGCCGCTTGGCCGCTTAAAGCTTGAACTCCGGCAGCTTGCGTTCGACCCGGTGCTTGGCCAGCTTCGCCACGCGGGGCAGGCCGTTGTCGAACGGGGGGAAGTCCTCGCCCTGGATAAGCGGCGAGAGGTAGGTGCGGCACGCTTCGGTGATGCCGAAGCCATCCTCGCTGATGAAGTCCCGGGGCATGAACTTCTCGCGGTTGGCGATCTCGGCCAGCGGAGCGGCCTCGATGCGCCAGGCGTAAGGCGCGTCGGAGATACGCTTGATTGCCGGCATCATCGCGTTCTTGCCCTCGATGGCCAGCTCCACGGCCTTCTCGCCTACCGCATAGGCCTGTTCGACGTCGGTCCTGGAGGCCAGGTGACGAGCGGCGCGCTGCAGGTAGTCGGCCACTGCCCAGTGGTACTTGTAACCCAGGTCCTGCTTGACCATGCCGGCCAGGGTCGGTGCCACGCCGCCCAGTTGGCGATGGCCGAAGGCATCGGTGTTGCCGGCGTCGGCGAGGAAGGTGCCATCCTCGTAGCGGGCACCCTCGGAGACCACGATCACGCAGTAGCCGTACTTCTTCACCGCCTCGTCGACGCGGGCCATGACGGCCTCGCGGTCGAAGGCGATCTCGGGGAAGATCACCAGGTGGGGCGGCTCGCCCTCGCCCTGGCCGGCGAGTGCCCCGGAGGCGGCGATCCAGCCAGCATGGCGGCCCATTACCTCGAGCACGAACACCTTGGTGGAGGTGGCGCACATGGAGGCGATGTCCAGCGAGGCCTCCAGGGTAGAGGTGGCGATGTACTTGGCCACGCTGCCGAAGCCGGGCGAGTTGTCGGTGATCGGCAGGTCGTTGTCCACGGTCTTGGGCACATGGATGGCGGTCAGCGGGTAGCCGAGCTTCTCGGAGAGCTGGGAGACCTTCAGGCAGGTGTCGGCGCTGTCGCCGCCACCGTTGTAGAAGAAGTAGCGGATATCGTGGGCACGAAACACCTCGATCAGGCGCTCGTACTGGGCGCGGTGGGTCTCGATGTCCTTCAGCTTGTAGCGGCAGGAGCCGAAGGCACCCCCCGGGGTATGGCGCAGGGCGGCGATCGCCTCGTCCGATTCCTGGCTGACATCGATCAGCTCCTCGGTGAGGGCTCCGATGATGCCATTGTGGCCGGCATAGACCTTGCCGATACGGTCGGGGTGGCGGCGGCAGGCCTCGATCACGCCGCAGGCGCTGGCGTTGATCACGGCGGTGACGCCGCCGGACTGGGCGTAGAAGGCATTGTGGGCCATGGGGCTTGTCTGCTCCTGGTCGTCGCTGCTGTTCGGGTTGAATGGGGCGAAAGTCGAAGGATTCTAGCCGAAAGCCCTTCGCGCTGCATCCGGGCGAGCTGGAGGGGCTCGTTGGGGCCATGCTAGTCTCCCCCCTCTGCGTGCCGCGCCGATGCGGCCACCGACCCCATGCTGGAGCGAGCCCCATGCACCTTCATATCCTCGGTATCTGCGGCACCTTCATGGGCAGCCTGGCGCTGCTGGCTCGGGAGCTGGGCCATACGGTCAGCGGCTCGGATGCGGGCGTCTATCCGCCCATGAGTACCCAGCTCGAGGAGGCCGGCATCGCCCTGTGCGAAGGGTATTCACCCACCAACCTCGAGCCGCGCCCCGACCTGGTGGTGATCGGCAACGCATTGTCGCGGGGCAATCCCGAGGTGGAGGCGGTGCTCGATGCGGGCCTCCCCTACGTCTCCGGCCCCCAGTGGCTGGCCGAGCACGTACTTCCGGGCCGGCGGGTGATCGCCGTGGCTGGCACTCACGGCAAGACCACCACGGCGAGTCTGGTTGCCTGGCTGCTGGAGTCGGCAGGAGTGGCGCCGGGCTTCCTGATTGGCGGCGTGCCGCGCAACTTCGGCGTTTCGGCACGCCTCGGCGCTGCGGATGCGCCCTTCGTGGTGGAGGCCGACGAGTACGACACCGCCTTCTTCGACAAGCGCTCCAAGTTCGTTCATTACCGCCCCGAGATCGCGGTGATGGGCAATCTGGAGTTTGATCATGCCGATATCTTCGATGATCTTGCTGCCATCGAGCGACAGTTCCACCACCTGGTGCGAACCGTTCCTGGCCGGGGGAGGCTGCTGGTGGCCGATGGCGAGCCGGCCCTCGACCGGGTGCTGGCGATGGGGGCCTGGACTCCGGTGGTGCGCTTCGGCGAGGCCGCCGAGAGCCCCTGGAGGTTCGAGCTGGAGCGCGACGACGCCTCACGCTTCCGGGTGATCCATCAGGATGGCGAGGCCAACGAGGATGCGGTGGTCGACTGGCCGCTGACCGGTACCTACAACGCCCGCAACGCCCTGGCGGCGCTGGCTGCCGCCCACGCCTGCGGGGTGGACCCGGCCCGCGGTGCTGCGGCCCTGGCGCGTTTCGAGTCGCCGCGGCGGCGTCAGGAGCTGCGCGGTGAGGTGGCCAATATCCAGGTGATCGACGACTTCGCCCACCACCCCACGGCCATCGCCGCCACCCTCCAGGGACTGCGGGCCGCCACCGCCCGGGGCCGGCTGCTGGCGGTGGTCGAGCCGCGCTCCAACACCATGCGCCTGGGGACCCTGCGTGATCGCCTGGCGGAAAGCGTGGCTGCCGCCGATGTCGCCTTCTGGTATCGCCCCGAGGGGCTGGACTGGCCGCTGGAGCCGATCATCGCGGCGAGTCCGGTGCCGGCGCACCTGGAGCAGGACCTGGACGCCCTGGTGGCGGCCCTGGTCGCCGAGGCCAGGCCCTATGACCGTATCGTGGTGATGTCCAATGGCGGCTTCGGTGGCATCCACGAGAAGCTGCTGGTGGCATTGGAGGTGGCCCATGGCTGAGGGTTATGCATCCCCGGTCACGGTGGCGCTGACCGGTGCCTCCGGCGTCCAGTACGGTCTGCGACTGATCGAGGCGCTGGTAGCGGCGGATCACGAGGTATGGGTGTTGATCTCCAAGGCGGCCCATCTGGTGATCGCCACAGAGACCGACGGCGAACTGCCCGCCCGGCCCGAGCGACTGGCCGCGGCCCTCACGGAACGCAGTGGGGCCCGGCCAGGCCAGATCCGCTGCTTCGGCCGTGAGGAGTGGATGGCACCGGTGGCCTCCGGCTCCGGGGCGCCATCCGCCATGGTGGTTTGCCCTTGTTCTACCGGGACCCTCTCGGCGGTGGCGACGGGAGCCAGCAACAACCTGATCGAGCGTGCCGCCGACGTGGCCCTCAAGGAGCGGCGTCGCTTGATTCTGGTGCCCCGCGAAACGCCACTTTCGGCGATCCACCTCGAGCACATGCTCAACCTGACGCGCCTGGGGGCGGTGATCCTGCCTGCCGCGCCGGGGTTCTATCACAAGCCCGCATCGATAGACGACCTGATCGACTTTATCGTGGCGCGAATCCTCAATCAGCTCGGCATCGAGCACCGCCTGATGCCGCGCTGGGGCGAGGGCGCGTAAGCGAAGCGTCACCCATCCCTGCCACCCTGGACTCCTGCCGCTACACCAAGGAACTGGCATGCTGAACCTCTCACTGCTCTCGGTCTTCGTGCCGACCTTCTTCCTCGTCTCCCTTACCCCCGGAATGTGCATGACACTGGCCATGGTGCTGGGCATGACCCAAGGCGTGCGCCGCAGCCTGTGGATGATGGCCGGGGAGCTGGTCGGGGTGGGACTGGTGGCTGCGGCGGCAGGCGCCGGGGTGGCGGCCCTGATGCTCCGCCAGCCGGAGCTCTTCGCGCTGTTCAAGTGGCTGGGCGGTGCCTACCTGGCTTATCTGGGCATCATGATGTGGCGCTCCCGGGGGCGCATGGCGATCCCCGAGGAGGGGCTTGCGGTGGCGCCGGCCGGGCGCGTGCAGCTGGCCACCCAGGGCTTCGTCACCGCGGTGGCCAATCCCAAGGGGTGGGCCTTCTTCGTGGCACTGCTGCCCCCCTTCCTCGATGCCGAGCGGGCCCTGGCCGGCCAGCTCGTCGTGTTGGTGGCGCTGATCCTGACCATCGAGTTCATCTGCCTGCTGCTCTACGCCACCGGCGGCAGCCGGCTGCGCCGCCTGCTGTCGCGAGGCGGCAGCGTGCGCCTGCTCAACCGCATCGCCGGCACTCTGATGGTGGGCGTCGGCCTGTGGCTGGCCCTGGGATAGGCAGCAACAAGCCTCGAGGAGCGAGTGACAAGCAAATCCTCTTTGGATTTGGCATAAGTAGCCGGATCCTTGCCTTGCAGCTTGCAGCTTGCAGCTTGCAGCTTGCAGCTTGCAGCTTGCAGCTTGCAGCTTGCAGCTTGCAGCTTGCAGCTTGCAGCTTGCAGCTTGCAGCTTGCAGCTTGCAGCTTATACCGGTGGCAGCCAGGCGATGCGTGCGGTTGCCAGGGCAAGCGATGCAGTGACCAGCCAAGGCCAGGGGCAGGGAGCGAGAGGAGGCCGTTCCCGCGTCTGCCAGGAGAGCTGTACCAGGGCGCAGGCCACCAGCCCCAGCAGGGCGCCACCGATCAAGTCGCTGAACCAGTGCACGCCGATCACCAGACGCGACAGCGCCATCAGGGTGGAGGCCAGGATCGCGCCCCAGTAGACCCAGTGACGCCAGGCCGGGGCGAGCTCCCGGGCGGCGAAGGCCGCGGCCAGACCGAACAGGACCACCGCACTGGAGGCGTGGGCGCTGGGGTAGGAGAAGGAGTCCGCCAGGTGGCTGGGGGCATCGGGCCGCGGCCGCGTGAACAGTGCCTTGCCCAGGGTGTTGAGCAGGGCGATACCTACCAGCCCACCGGTGATGTGCCAGAAGGCATCCAGGCGCCGCCGCCACACCAGCCACACGCCCCAGGGCAGGCTCAGTGCCACCACGCCGTGCAGGTCGCCGATGCGTGCCAGTCCCTCGCTGACGAGAGTCAGGGCGGGGAAGGCGAGTCCTTCGAAAAGGGCCTTGGCCTGGAGATCCATGGGTAACGGGCCATGCAAGTCATCCTGCATCACCAGCAGCGTCCAACCCGATACCCCGCCCAGGGCCAGTATCAGCAGCATCAGGCTGGCCAGGGGGACCTCGCCGCTGCCGCTCTGGCGCAGCCACAGGGTGCGCAGCAGGGGGTGACGCCGGGCCAGACCGGCGGTCAAGCGGTAGACACGTCCGCGCCTGCCGGCGTGGTGGCGCAGCCAGGAGAAGGTCACCGCCAGCACCAGCAGCATCACGACCATCACCGCCAGCGGCTTCTTGAGCGCCGGCGGCACCTCGAGCAGCTGCTCCCAGGTGCGTCCCAGCAGGTAGCCAGGCAGCACATAGGCGGGGGACCATAGCGCCGCGGAGGCGAGGTTGGCCCAGGTGAAGGTGCGCGGCGACATGCGCAGCATGCCGGCGATCAGCGGCACCATGGGCCTAACCGGCCCTACGAAGCGTCCCAGGAACACCGACAGCACGCCGTAGCGCTGGAAGAAGCGTGCCCCTCTGGCCAGGAACTCCGGATGGCGAGATAGCGGCCAGCGCCGTGTGACGCGCTCGCGCTGAGTGTAGCCGAGCACGAAGCTGGCGCCGTCGCCCACGATTGCGCCCAGGAAGGCGGCGAACAGGGTCGCCGGCAGGGCCAGCTCCTGGTGGCCGGCCATGGAGGCGGCAGCGGTGATCAGTAGTACGCCAGGTACCAGGACGCCCACCAGCGCCAGGGATTCCAGCATGGCGATGCCGGCGATGATCAGCAGCAGCAGCCCCGGCGACGGAGTGAGCTGGTAGAGCAGCTGGGCAAGGTTCATGGCGGGGCTTCCGGGGCCAGAGTGGGCAGGGTATCAGCCATCGGTGAGGCGTCGTGTGGTGGCATCCAGGCGTCGCTTGAGTGCCATGATGGTCTGTCCGGGGGAGTGGGCGCAGGTGGCGCCGCGTACCTCCAGGCCCCCGGTGTCGTTCAGCATGGCGCCGGCCGCCGCTTCCTCGATGCGCTGGCGCACCAGCAGGGCCCCGCTCTCGGTGGTGTCGGGAAGCACCAGCCAGAAGTCGGCTCCGCCGATGCGGCCCAGCAGGTCGTGGTCGCGGCTGTGCTGTGCCACTGTCCTGCACAAGGTGCCGAGCAGGGCCAGCCGGGCAGGGGTGCCGAACGGCTCATCGGTCACCTCCAGCTGCGGCAGGTGGAGCACCACCACGGCGAGTCGCTGGTCCAGCAATTCGGCGCGTTCCACCTCGCTCTCCAGGCGCTCCAGAAGCAGAGCCGCCTTCAGTGCAGCACACTCTTCGTCGCGGGGATCGGTGGCCAGCAGCAGGGCCTGCTGATGGCGTATTCCCCAGGGAGCGAGCCCGGTGGCGATCACCAGCGACAGGTAGGCAAGCGACAGCGGCATTGCCAGGCCGCCATCGGCCAGCAGCAGCCAGATGGGTGCCAGGGTCAGGTTGAGCAGGGTGGCGGGACCCAATGGCAGCAGCAGCAGGGTCAAGACCGGAGGCAGCCCCAGCCACAGCAGCGCCAGGTAGCCTTCACCCGGCAGGTTGGTGGCGACCAGCAGGTACCCGCAGATCAGTACCAGATAGGCCGAGAGGCGAGCCGTCTCCTGCTGGCCCAGGCGCATCAGGGCGGCGGTGAGCAGCAGTGGAGCGAGCAGGGCCGGGAGCAGGATGCGGGTGTAATCGCCGACCAGGTAGTGCCACAGCGCCTGGCCGAGCAACAGCACGGCCCCCAGCGCATAAAGCCCTGCCAGCAGGCGTGGGGTATCAGTCCTCGGCATCGGGTTTCACCCCCTGAGTCACGTCGAGAGGTGCTGCCTGCCGCTCCAGGGCGTGCAACTCCTCGCTCAGTGGGCGGGCTCTCTGCAGAGGGACTGCACGCACACGCTCCACCCGGGGCAGGTGCCCCAGCAGCGTCGCGCGCCTGCTGGCCGCCTGGGCGGCGTCGCGACAGACCAGCAGGGCCGCCAGGGTACGGCCATCGAGTCGATAGCAGTGCTCGAAGCGTCGGGTCATGTCGCACAGTTGTCGTGCCACACGCCACAGGTGACGCCGCCGGGTGCGTACCAGCAGCAGCTCGCTGTGGGTGCCCTCGCGCCTGCCGCGACCACGCTCCCGGGCCAGGTCACGGGCCAGGCTGGCGCCAGGCCAAAGGCGCAGCCCCGGCTCCAGGCTGACACGTCCCCTGGCCTGGCCATGCAGAGGTATCAGCCGGCGTGCCCGGGCGAGGCCGAGTGCCAGCAGCAGGGCGAGCACCAGGCCGGCGGCCAGTGCCTGTTCGACGGGCAGCAGGCGTGCCACCCAGGCCCAGGAGAGGGTGGCCAGCAGCACGTTGAGGGCGGCCATCCAGGCGGGCTGGGGCAGCATCACCAGGGCGGCCCATCCCCATAGCCAGAAGGGGTAGTGTTCGGCGGATGTCCACAGCAGGGCACCGAGGAGCAGGCTGGGCAGCAACTGCCAGGGCACCAGGGGAGGGCGGCGATGGCTGAACTCGACCAGACCGGCACTGATGGCGAGCCAAGCCGCCGCCAGGCCGAGCAGCATGCCTTCGGAGAAATCGCGGGCGGTCGGCACCATCAGCGCCGGAAGCAGGGCCGCCAGCAGCAGGTTGAGGCGCAACAGGCTGACTTTGTACTTGCTCTGCATGGTGGCTTACTATGACTCCCTTTCCGCGATGTGCCCACTCGGCGCCAGTATAGCGCCGTTCCGGCACGTTCAGGCCACGCCCACAGGAGATACCCTCTGGCATGACAGCTCAAGTCCAGCGCGACGGCGCCGCCGCGGCAGGCGCCGAGGAGATCCGCGATATCGAAGCCTACATGACCGGCCTGGGGCAGGCGGCGCGGCAAGCCGCCGCGGTCCTGCGTCGCACGCCCACCGGGCCCAAGAACGCCGCGCTGCTGGCCATGGCCGAGGCGCTTCAGGCCTCACGGAGCGAGGTGCTGGCGGCCAATGCCAGGGACCTTGAGCGTGGGCGAGAGAGCGGCCTGGACGCCTCCCTGCTCGACCGTCTGGCCCTGGATGAGGGCCGCGTCGACGCGATGATCGAGGGGCTCACCCAGGTGGCGGCCCTGCCCGACCCGGTGGGCGAGGTCGATGGCCTGCGCGCTCGGCCCAGCGGCATCCAGGTCGGCCAGATGCGCGTGCCCCTGGGGGTGATCGGCATCATCTACGAGTCGCGCCCCAACGTCACCCTCGAGGCGGCCAGCCTGTGCCTCAAGTCAGGCAATGCCGCCATCCTGCGCGGCGGCTCCGAGGCGCGCGACTCCAACGCTGCCATTGCCGCCTGCATCCGCCAGGGGCTGGCCGCCGCTGGACTCCCCGAGGGGGCCGTGCAGGTGGTGGCCACCACCGATCGTGCCGCCGTGGGCCGGCTGATCGCCATGCCCGAATTTGTCGATGTGATCATCCCGCGTGGCGGCAAGTCGCTGATCGAGCGCATTTCCCGCGAGGCCAGGGTCCCGGTGATCAAGCACCTCGATGGTGTCTGCCACGTCTATCTGGACGCTACCGCCGATCCCGACAAGGCGCTGGCCATCGCGGTGAATGCCAAGACCCACCGCTACGGTACCTGTAACACCATGGAGACCCTGCTGGTGGATGCGCCGCTGGCCGAGTCCCTGCTGCCGAAGCTGGCCGCGGCCTACGCCGAGCATGGCGTCGAGTTGCGCGGCTGCGAGCGCGCCCGGGAAATCCTCCCGGATCTGGTGGCGGCGGTCGAGGAGGACTGGCACGCCGAGTACCTGGCCCCGGTGCTGGCGATCCGCGTGGTCGACGGTATCGAGGCCGCCATGGCGCATATCGAGCGCTACGGTTCCCACCATACCGACGCCATCGTCACCGAGTCCTGGACCCTGGCCCGGCGCTTCATGGCCGAGGTGGACTCCAGTTCGGTGATGGTCAACGCCTCGACCCGTTTCGCCGACGGTTTCGAGTATGGCCTGGGCGCCGAGATCGGCATCTCCACCGACAAGCTGCACGCCCGCGGCCCGGTGGGGCTCGAGGGTCTCACCACTCGCAAGTACGTGGTGCTGGGCGACGGCCAGGTTCGCCAGTGAGCGAGCCGTATCCGACTGCGCAGGACGCCGGTCCGGCCCGTATTGCCATGCTTGGCGGCACCTTCGATCCGGTGCACCTGGGCCATCTGCGCAGCGCCGTGGAGCTTCGCGAGGCGTTGTCCCTCGACCGAGTCCATCTGATTCCCGCCAAGGCCCCGCCGCTGCGCGGGGAGCCTCGGGTGGCGCCGGAGGAGCGTCTGGCGCTGCTGCGCCTGGGGATCGGCGATACCCCGGGGCTTGTCGCCGACGACCGCGAACTCTCTCGTGAGGGCCCCTCGTTCAGTGCCGACACCCTGGCCTCCCTGCGCGAGGAACTGGGGCCCGATGGGCGGCTGGTCATGGCGCTGGGCCATGATGCCTTTCTGCGCCTGGCCGAATGGCACCAGCCTCAGCGCCTGTTCGCGCTGGCCCACCTGGTGGTGGTAGACCGACCCGATTACGAGGCACCGCTGCCGGTAGCGCTGCGCGAGCTGATTGCCGGGCGCGAGTGCGAGGATGCCGAGGAACTGATGGCGCGCCCCGCTGGGGGCCTGCTGCGCGTGCGGCTGCCTTCGCGGATGGCGATCTCGGCGACTGGGCTGCGTCGGCGCCTGTCCTCCGGCCGCAGTGTGCGCTACCTGCTGCCCGAGGCAGTGGAACGGCATATTCTGGCCCACGGTCTCTATCGTCAGGACTGAAGACCGTTCAGGGCCGAATGGGCCCTGTCAGATGGTGGTCAAGGCGTTACAATGCCCATTCAACGACAGCCTGACAGAAGATCCTATGCATAACGACGCTCTCAAGACTCTGGCGGTGGACGCGCTGGAAGAACTCAAGGCCAAGGATATCGTCCAGTTGGACGTGGCACGGCTGACCAGCGTGACCGACCTGATGATCATCGCCAGCGGCACTTCGACCCGTCACGTTGCCGCACTGGCCGAGCGGGTGGTCGAGCGTGCCAAGGAGGCCGGCCTGCAGCCACGCGGCGTCGAGGGTGGGGTCGGTGCGGACTGGGTGCTGGTCGATCTGGGCAGCGTAGTGGTCCACGTGATGCTGCCCGAGACTCGCCGGCTCTACGACCTGGAGCGTCTCTGGGCCGATCTGCCCAGCGACCTGGAGCCTGAAAACGAGCTGTCCGGCGCATGAAGGTGCGCCTGCTGGCGGTGGGCACGCGCATGCCCGCCTGGGTCACCGAAGGCGTCGAGGAGTACCGCAAGCGCCTGCCCCGTGACTTCGCCCTGCAGGTGGAGGAGATCGCCCCCGGGCAGCGTGGCAAGAATGCCGACCTGTCGCGGGCCATGGCCAGCGAGGCCGAGCGGATACGCGCCAGGCTGCGCGGCGATGAGCACGTGGTCGCCCTGGAAGTGGGGGGCAAGGCCTGGAGCACCGAGCGGCTCGCCGAGCAGGCCGAGGGCTGGCGGCTGGCCGGCCGTGATGTGGTGCTGCTGGTAGGCGGTCCCGACGGCCTGGCGCCGGAGCTCTCCGCCGCCGCCGACCAGCGCTGGTCGCTGTCGCCACTGACGCTGCCCCACCCGCTGGTGCGAATACTGCTTGCCGAACAGCTCTATCGCGCCTGGACGCTGATGGTCGGCCACCCCTACCACCGCTGAGTCGACGCCTCGCCGCTCTCTCGCCGCGCTCTCGCCAACCCCGGGAACCCGATGCGCAAGTCACGTCATAACCTCAAGAGCCCCGAGCAGGAGCTGCGCATCTTCCGGGTGCGTGCGCTGCTTGCGCTGGTGGTGGTGTTCAGCCTCACCGGCCTGCTGATGGGGCGTCTGGCCTACCTTCAGGTGGTTCAGCACGAGGTCTACACCACTCGCTCGGAGAAGAACCGGGTGCGTGTCGAGCCGCTGCCACCTACCCGCGGCCTGATCTACGATCGCAACGGTGAGTTGCTGGCCGAGAATCGACCGACCTATAACCTCACCCTGGTGCGTGAGCGGGTCGAGGACCTCGACGCCACCCTGACGCGACTGGTGGAGATCCTCGAGCTGTCCGACGAGGAGGCAGAGGCCTTCCGGGTGCGCTCGCGCCAGCGCCAGCGCCCCTTCCAGCCGGCGCTGCTGATGAGCGATCTCGACGAGGGGCAGATAGCGCGCCTGGCGGTCAATCGTCATTTGCTGCCAGGCGTCGAGGTGGAGGCCCAGCTGCTGCGCTATTACCCCGATGCCGAGGTGATGGCTCACGCCCTGGGTTACGTGGGGCGCATCAATGCCGAGGAACTCGAACGCCTGGATGCCGGCCGCTATGCCGGGACCCACTTCATCGGCAAGACCGGCGTCGAGCGCTTCTACGAGGACGCACTGCATGGCGAGGCCGGACTGCGCAAGGTAGAGACGAATGCCCGTGGCCGGGTGCTGCGTGAGCTGGGCCGCACCGACCCCTTGCCCGGCAAGGACCTGACTCTGACCCTGGACAAGGAGCTCCAGCACCTGGCCTTCGAGCTGCTCGACGGCCGGCGCGGCGCCATCGTCGCCATCGAACCCGCCACCGGCGGTATCCTGGCGATGGTCTCGGCCCCTGGCTATGACACCAACCAGTTCGTCACCGGTATCGATGTGGCCTCCTATCGCGGACTCCAGGAGGATCTCGATCTGCCGCTCTACAACCGGGCGATTCGTGGCCACTATCCTCCCGGCTCGACCATCAAGCCCTTCCTGGCGCTGGCCGGGCTGGCCGAGGGCGTGATCACCCCCGACAAGACCATCTACGACCCCGGGTACTTCCAGCTCCCCAACGATGATCGCCGCTATCGCAACTGGCTGCGCTGGGGACACGGGCGCGTCGATATGGAGCGCTCCATCGCCGTCTCCAACAACACCTACTACTATTCCCTGGCCCACGACCTGGGCATCGACCGTATCCATGCGAACATGACCGACTTCGGCTTCGGTACGCGTGTTGGCCACGATATCTTCGGCGAGAGCGCCGCCCTGATGCCATCACGGGACTGGAAGCGGGAGCGCTACAACCAGCCGTGGTATCCCGGCGAGACGCTCTCGGTGGGCATCGGCCAGGGCTACTGGCAGCTCACCCCGCTGCAGCTGGCCACCGCCACCGCAGTGCTGGCCAACCGGGGGCACTGGGTCAAGCCGCGCCTGGCCAGGAGCCTCGGCGGAGAGGCGTTGCCGGAGCCGCTGCCCGATACCCCGGAGGATATCGAACTGACCAACGAGGGCTGGTGGGACCGGGTCTTCTCCGGCATGGAGAAGGTGATCTCAGGCCACGAAGGCACCGCGCGCCGCACCGGGGTAGGGCTCGAGTACCGCATGGGCGGCAAGTCGGGCACCGCCCAGGTCTTCTCGCTGGGACAGGACCAGAAGTACAACGCCGACGAGCTGGCCGAGCGCCTGCGCGACCACGCCCTGTTCATGGCCTTCGCGCCGATCGAGGAGCCGCAGATTGCCGTGTCGGTGATCGTCGAGAACGCCGGCGGGGGCAGTACCCATGCCGCCCATCTGGCGCGGGCGATGACCGATGCCTGGCTGCTGGATGACGATGAGCCCGATGTCGAGGAGATTCGCGAAGAGATGGATGAAGACGATGAACGCCTGGCGGGGAACTGATCCATGGCGCTGAGTGACCTCTCGCGCCGCTGGCGACCGTATCCGGTCAAGGCGCCGGCCAGCGGCATGTCTCGTCGCCGCGGATTCTGGGAGCGCGTCCACCTGGATCCCTGGCTGCTGGGCCTGCTGCTGCTGCTGATGGGCGCCGGCCTGGTGGTGCTCTACAGCGCCAGCGGTCAGCGCCTCGATACCGTCATCGCCCAGGGCATCCGCTTCGGCGTAGCGCTGGGGGTGATGGTGGTGATCGCCCAGTTTGCGCCGGCCACCCTGATACGCTGGGCACTGCCGGCTTACCTGCTCGGCGTGATGATGCTGGTGGCGGTGGAGCTGGTGGGCGACATGGGCATGGGGGCCCAGCGCTGGCTGGTGATCCCCGGTGTGATCCGTTTCCAGCCCTCGGAGCTGATGAAGCTGGCGATGCCGCTGATGGTGGCCGCCTACCTCAGCCGTCGGGAGCTGCCTCCCCGGGCTCGGGATCTCGCCGTGTGTGCACTGATCGTCGGAGTGCCGGTGGTGCTGATCGCCAAGCAGCCGGACCTCGGCACCTCGCTGCTGGTGGGTGCCTCGGCGGTCTTCGTGGTGCTGCTGGCGGGACTCTCCTGGCGCATCATCGGCCTGCTTGGTGCCCTGGCCGCGGCGGCGCTGCCGCTGCTGTGGATGAACATGCACGACTACCAGCGCCGCCGCGTGCTGACCTTCCTCGATCCGAATAGTGACCCGCTGGGGGCGGGCTGGAACATCATCCAGTCCACCACCGCCATCGGCAGCGGCGGGGTGCTGGGCAAGGGCTGGATGGAGGGTACCCAGTCGCAGCTCGAGTTCCTGCCCGAGCGGCATACCGATTTCATCGTCGCGGTGCTCGGCGAGGAGTTTGGCCTGGTGGGGATGCTGGCCTTCCTGCTGCTCTACCTGATGATCGTCTGCCGCGGGCTGTGGCTCGCCGCCGAGGCTCAGGAGACCTTCGGGCGTCTGCTGGCCGGCAGTATCATCCTGACCTTCTTCATCTACGTGTTCGTCAACGTCGGCATGGTCAGCGGCATCCTGCCGGTGGTCGGTGTGCCGCTGCCACTGGTCAGCTACGGGGGCACCTCCAGCGTGACCTTGATGGCCGGTTTCGGTATTCTCATGGCCATTCATGCCCACCGCAGGCTGCTGCCACGTTAGCCACGCGACAAGGGCCGGGCACCGACAGAAGAGGCCGCACATGACGCCGTCATGCATTCAGGGAAGGAAGGGGCGCCTGGTCACACTGGCCTGTGCCGCCCTGCTGGCCAGCTCGCCGCTGGCCGCTCAGGAGTTTGCCCCGGAGCGCCACGCCGGGGCGCGGGCCCTGGTCAATGAGCTGACCGATGAGGGAATCGAGCGCGCCTGGCTGGAAAGCGCCATGCAGCAGGCACGCTATCGTCAGGAGGTGCTTGACGCCATGTCCGGGGCTGCCGAGCGCCGCCTGCGCTGGGACGAGTACCGGGCGATCTTCCTGGATGACGAGCGGATTTACGCCGGGGTGGCCTTCCTGGAGGCCCACGCCGATGCCTTTGCCCGCGCCGAGGCGGAGTACGGCGTGCCCGAGGAGATCATCGCCGCCATCCTCGGTGTGGAGACGCGCTACGGGCGCATCACCGGCAAGCATCGGGTGATCGATTCGCTGGCGACACTGGCCTTCCATCATCCCCGTCGTGGCGACTTCTTCCGCGGCGAGTTGGCCGCCTTCCTGGAGATCGCCTTTGAGCAGCAGGTCGCGCCGGATGAGCCGCTGGGCTCCTACGCCGGCGCCATGGGCTACCCGCAGTTTATCCCCACCAGCTATCGTGCCTATGCCGTGGACTTCGACGATGATGGTCTGCGCGACCTCTGGACCAACCCGGTGGATGCCATCGGCAGCGTGGCGAACTACTTCGCCGAGCATGGCTGGCGAGGCGGCGAGGCGATCCTGCATGAGGTCGAGGGGCCCGCGACGCCCCCCGACAGCATCGATTTCAACCGTGCGGCGCGCAAGCCCGCGGTGAGCGCCGGGTCCCTGCGCGACGCCGGGTTCGAGGTGCCCGCCGCGCTGGCCGACGAGCGCCGCCTGTTGCCGGTGGCACTCGAGGATGGCGAGGACAACTGGCGCTACGTGCTGGGCGACTTCAACTTCTATGTGATCACCCGCTACAACCACAGTCATCTCTACGCCATGGCGGCGGTCGAACTGGCCCAGGCGATCGCCACGGCGCGCAATCTCGATGCCCACTGGTTGCAGGCGGTGGATGCCGATGACGAGGAGACGCGTCCATGATGCTGCGCTGGCTGCCCATCGCCCTTGCGGTCACCCTGGCCGGCTGCGCCGGTAGCGGCGGGCCCGCACCATCCGATTCCGGCCAGGCCGCCACGGTCTCTTCCGGCGGGCGCTATGCCATGTCCGGCGACGCCTACCCCGAGGAGCCGCCGGACGTCAGCCGGGTGCCCGACGCGGTCCCCCGTCATGAACCGCACTCGCGGGGCGGCAACCGCTCCAGCTACGAGGTATGGGGCAAGACCTATCATGTGCTGCCGGACGCCAGCGGCTACGCCAAGCAGGGTACGGCCTCCTGGTATGGCGAGAAGTTCCACGGCTACGCCACCTCCAACGGCGAGATCTACGACATGTACAAGATGTCGGCCGCCCACCGCTCGCTGCCGTTGCCGACCTTTGCCCGGGTAACCAGCCTGGATAACGGTCGCTCGGTGATCGTGCGGGTCAACGATCGCGGCCCCTTCCACAGCGACCGCGAGATCGACCTCTCCTATGCCGCGGCGGCGCGCTTGGATATCCTCGACAACGGCACCGGACGTGTGCGGGTCGAGGCCATCGATGTCGACCGTTGGCTCGCCGAGAACGGCGGGTCGACACCCTCTGCCGGCGCCGGGCGTCAGGGCGTGAGTCAGCCGGCTGCTGCCGCGACGACATCCGTGGCCCGCGAGGCTCCTTCCGCTGCGGCCCGCCCGGCGGAGGAGCGCTCTGCCGAAGCTCGCCCCGCGGAGCGCCGCCCGACGGAAGGCCGCCCCGCGGATCGCCGCCCGCTCTACCTACAGGTGGCGGCGCTGGGTTCCGCCGACAGCGCCCGCGCCCTGCGTGCCCGCCTGGAGAACGAACTGGCCCAGCCGGTGCGGGTGGCCGAGGCTGCGGGTGCGCATCGCGTTCAGGTGGGCCCCATCTCCGGCGCCGACCAGGTCGAGCCACTGCGCGAGGCCTTGCAGCGTGCCGGTTTCGCCGAGAGTTTCATCGTCAAGGAGGCCGAGTGATCGGCCTCGATCCCCCTTCCCAGAAAGACCTGACGAGAGTCGCCCCATGAAAGAGCTGTTTTCCCTACGTTGTGGCCGTCTGCTGCCGGTACTGCTGGCCTGTCTGGCACTGTTTGTTGCGGCGCCTGCCGCGGCTCAGGAGGTCCCGGTTCCCCAGCCCCAGACCCTGATTCCCTCGCCGCCTCAGCTGGCGGCGAGTGGTTGGATCCTGATGGATGCCGATAGCGGCCGCGTGCTGGCCGAGCACAACTCCGACGAGCGCCTGCCGCCGGCCAGCCTCACCAAGCTGATGACCGCCTACCTGGTGGAGCGCGAGCTCGATCGCGGCAATATCGCCATGGACGACATGGTGCCGGTCAGCGAGAACGCCTGGCGCACCGGCGGCTCGAAGATGTTCATCGAGGTTGGCAGCGAGGTCTCCATCCGCGATCTGCTCTACGGCATCATCATCCAGTCCGGCAACGATGCCAGCGTGGCCGTGGCCGAGCACCTGGCTGGGGGCGAGGCGCCCTTTGCCGATCTGATGAACCAGCACGCCGATCGCCTGGGACTGACCAACACCAACTTCCTCAACGCCACCGGCCTGCCGGCCGAGAATCACTACTCCACGGCCCGTGACATGGCCCAGCTGTCGCGCCATATCATCCAGGATTATCCCGAGCACTATAAGATCTACGCCGAGAAGTACTTCACCTACAGCGACATCCGCCAGCCCAACCGAAATCGCCTGCTGTGGCGCGATCCCAGTGTGGATGGCCTCAAGACGGGTCACACCGAGGCGGCCGGTTACTGCCTGGTGGCCTCGGCCAAGCGCGACGACATGCGCCTGATCTCGGTGGTGATGGGTGCCAACTCCGAGGAGGCGCGTGCCCAGGAGACCCAGAAGCTGCTCAGCTACGGCTTCCGCTACTTCGAGACCCTCAAGCTCTATGACCGTGGCTCGGTGCTCAATACCCCCCGGGTGTGGGGCGGCGAGATCAACGAGCTGCGCGTCGGTGTCGACGCTGACGTGGTGATGACCGTGCCGCGCGCGCGCAACGGGGAGCTCACCGCACAGCTGGATATCCAGGGCGATCTCGAGGCACCGATCCAACAGGGCGACCGCGTCGGCACCCTGCAGGTGAGTCTTGGTGAGGAGCTCGTCGGCGAGCAGCCCCTGGTGGCCCTTGAGACGGTCGAGGAGGGCGGTTTCATCAAGAAGCTGATCGACCAGGTGCAGCGCTTCTTCTCCAACCTGATCGGCGGCTGGTCCGACTGATGATCGGCATCGGCCAGGTGTAACCACGAGGAGCAAGCCGCTTGGGCTTGCTCCTCTTCGTTCGGGGGCACATTGGTCACCAGGTCTGACCTTGAGTAAAATGGTCGCCTATTCACGAACATCTGGAACCAGCATGAACGACAAGTCGCTGCGTGACCTGCGGCGCCCCAGCCGTCCGGTCTCCGGCAAGCCGCCGAAGATCACCTTCCCGTGCCGCTACCCGCTCAAGGTGGTGGGGGATGCCGCCGATGACTTCGCCGCGGAGGTGTGCCAGATCGTCAGCCGCCACGACCCCGAGTTCGATGCCGCCGCCATGCAGGTGGTCGACAGCCGCAATGGCCGCTTCCAGTCGGTTCGCCTCACCATCCTGGCCACCGGCGAGGCCCAGCTGCAGGCGCTGTTCGTCGAGCTCAAGGCCACCGGCCGTGTGCATATGGTGGTGTGATGGCCGCTAGCCCCACTCTTGCGCCCATCGAACTGCATCGCCTGGGACGTCGCCCCTACGAGCCCGTCTGGCAGGCGATGCGTTCGCTCACCGATGAGCGCGATGTCGATACCCCCGACCAGTTCTGGCTGGTCGAGCATGACCCGGTCTTTACCCAGGGGCAGGCGGGCAAGCCGGAGCACCTGCTGATGCCCGGCGATATCCCGGTGGTGCAGACCGACCGCGGCGGTCAGGTCACCTACCACGGCCCCGGCCAGGTGGTGCTCTATCCGCTGATCGATGTGCGTCGCGCCGGACTGGGCGTGCGCGAACTGGTCACCGCCCTGGAGAACGCGGTGATCGCCATGCTCGCCGAGCACGGGGTCGCAGCGCGGGCGCGCCCCGATGCACCGGGCGTCTATGTGGAGCAGGCGGGTGGAGGAGAAGCCAAGATCGCCTCGCTGGGACTGCGTATCCGTCGTGGCGGTAGCTTCCACGGGGTGGCGCTCAACATCGACGGTGACCTGTCACCCTTTTCGCGCATCAATCCCTGCGGCTATGCGGGCATGGCGATGACACGTCTGGCTGACCTGGTCGATGACTGCCCCCGGGTGGAGGCGGCGGGCGAGCGCCTGGCCGAGTGCCTGGCGCTCGCGCTGGGAAGGGAGCTACTCAGCCTACATTGATGGCATCGATGCGGTCGGGGTCGGGCTCCTGGCCGGGCACCTCGGCGGGGGCGGCCAGCCCCAGGTTGTTCTTCTCGAACACCCGGTCGGCGCGATAGCTCGAGCGCACCAGCGGACCCGCCGCGACCTCCATGAAGCCCTTCTCGAGTCCCAGACGACGGTAGCGGTCGAACTCCTCGGGGCTCACCCAGCGCTCCACCGGTAGGTGATTGCGGGTGGGGCGGAGGTACTGGCCCAGGGTGACGATATCCACGCCGATGGCGCGCAGATCGTCGAAGGTGGCCAGGATCTCCTCGTCGGTCTCGCCGAGGCCGAGCATCAGGCTGGTCTTGGTCAGCACCTTGGGGTTGTGGGCCTTGGCGTGGGCGAGTACATCAAGAGTCTTGCGGTAGCCGGCCCGGGGGTCGCGGACCCGATCGGTCAGGCGCTCGACGGTCTCGACGTTCTGGGCGAACACCTCGAGGCCGGAGTCGACGACCCGCTCGATGGCGGAGTGGACGCCGTCGAAGTCCGGGGTCAGCGCCTCGACCACTACCTCGGGGGTGTTGCTCTTGATGGCGCTGATGCACGCGGCGTAGTGGGCGGCGCCACCATCGTCGAGGTCGTCCCGGTCCACCGAGGTGAGTACCACGTAGCGCAGGCCCATCAGTTCCACCGACTTGGCGGTGTTGGCCGGCTCCTCGGTATCCAGCCAGCCGCCCGGGTTGCCGGTATCCACGGCGCAGAAGCGGCAGGCGCGGGTGCACACCGATCCCATCAGCATGATGGTGGCGGTACCGTTGCTCCAGCACTCGCCCATGTTGGGGCAGTGTGACTCGGCGCAGACCGTGCTCAGGCGATGCTCGCTGACGTTGCGCTTGACGGCCTCGAAGCGCTCGCCACCAGGGATCTGGGCGCGCAGCCATTTCGGCTTGCGGCCCGAGACGCCGCCGCCCTCGTCCTGCTGGGAACGCTGCTTGATACCGTCCTTGATGGCGGCGAAGCCGTGCTCCGTGCGAAACTTCTTGCCGCTGGCGATGGTGGTTTTCGGGGTGCTGTCGCTCATTGGGTGTGAGCCCCTCCGCTCGGCGTCGTTCGGGCCGGCATGGCCACACTGCCCGTTATGTAGGGCGTTGGCCTGGCCCGCCTTGGCGCTGTTGGGTTGCTGGTAACAGGCGCCAATCTACCATAGCTGCGCGCGCTCGGCATGGTATCGGAGGGCGCCTGGATCTGTGCCGGAGGCGTCCCGGGGGATCCGGGAAGCGAGATCGGACTCGTCGTGGCCAGCAAAGTGCGTTATATTGCAATGCAGCAAATGCCGGATTGACGACCCGAGTTCCCTTTCCCCTGATCGCCAACGCCAGGAGGTCACCATGATGACCCTTCCGATGCCGACACCCCCGGCCGATGCGCTTTCCCTTGTCGATCCCTTTGGCTTCGGGCGCGCCGCGGGCCGCTACTGGCTCGACGCCGTAGAGCGCAGCGTGCTCTATCTGGACGTGATGCGCCTGCGTGGCAACCAGTACCTGGAGCACATCGAGCAGACCAAGCCCAGTGTACTGGGATTCGACGCCGAAGTGCTGATGGACGGCCGTGATCTGCCGCGCCCGGTCAACTATGAGCTGCTGCGCATCGTGCCGCCGGCCGGCCAGCCTACCGATCTGCAGATGCGTCCCTTCGTCGTGGTCGACCCTCGGGCCGGCCACGGCCCGGGCATCGGCGGCTTCAAGCCCGACAGCGAGATCGGCGTGGCACTGCGTGCCGGACACCCCTGCTATTTCATCGGCTTTCTTCCCTACCCGGTGCCCGGCCAGCAGGTCGAGGACGTGGTCGAGGCCGAGGTGGCCTTCCTGCGTCATGTCAACGAGCGCCACACCGAGCTCTCCGAGAAGCCCATGGTGGTGGGCAATTGCCAGGCGGGCTGGCAGGTGATGATGGCTGCTTCCCTGGAGCCTGACCTGTTCGGGCCGATCCTGATCGCCGGTGCGCCGCTCTCCTACTGGGCGGGCGAGCGCGGCAACGCACCCATGCGCTACACCGGCGGGATGACCGGCGGCAGCTGGATGACCTCGCTGTTCAGCGACCTGGGTGACGGAACCTTCGACGGCGCCTGGCTGGTGCAGAACTTCGAGAACCTCAACCCGGCCAACACCTTCTGGACCAAGCAATATCGTCTCTACTCCAAGGTGGATACCGAGGCGGAGCGCTACCTCGAGTTCGAGCGCTGGTGGGGCGGCCATGTCGTGCTGGGTGGTGACGAGATCCAGTACATCGTCGACAACCTGTTCGTTGGCAACCGGCTATCCACCGCGCAGCTGGTGACCTCCGATGGGCGGCGCATCGACCTGCGTAACGTGCGCTCGCCGGTGGTGGTGTTCTGCTCCCAGGGCGACGACATTACTCCGCCCCCTCAGGCGCTGGGCTGGGTGCGCGACCTCTACGAAGGCAGTGACGACATCGTCGCCAACGAGCAGACCATCGTCTACTGCGTCCACGACACCACGGGCCACCTGGGCATCTTCGTCTCGGGCAGCGTGTCCCGCAAGGAGCACACCGAGTTCACCGCCAACATGGACTATATCGATGTGCTACCGCCCGGCCTCTACGAGACCACGATCTCGGAGGCCGAAGAGCATGACGACAGTGAGCTGATCGAGCGCGATTACCTGCTGGAGTTCACGCCGCGCAGCGTCGACGAACTCGACGAGGTAGTCCAGCACCGCGCTGACGACGATACCCGCTTCGCTACCGTGGCGCGTCTCTCCGAGATCAATCTGGGGCTCTATCGGCTCTTCGTGCAGCCCTGGGTGCGTGCCCTGGCCACCCCCGAGTCGGCCCACTGGATGCGCCGGATGCACCCCAATCGCCTGGGCTACCGGTTGCTCTCGGACCGCAACCCGCTGATGGCGTCGATCCCGGTGCTGGCCGAGCGCATCCGTGCCGATCGCCACCCGCTGGATGAGGACAACCTCTTCCGCGTGCTGGAGTCGATCGCCTCGGACCAGATCACCCGCAGCTTCAACGCCTGGCGCGATCTGCGTGACGGTGCCACGGAGCGTCTGTTCCTGGATGTCTACGGCCAGCCGTTGCTGCAGTCCCTGGTGGGGCTGGGTGGTGATGCCCACGTGCATCGTCGCCGTCCCGGTGCCGAACCCGAACATCGCCGCTTCATCGAGCGTCGCCGGGCCGAGCTTGGTGAGCGGGTCGCCGAGGGGGGCAGCCACGAGGCGGTCGTCCGGGCGCTGATCTTCGTTCTGGGTGGTGCCCCCTCCACCGACGAGCGCAACTTCAAGCGCCTGCGTGCCTTGCATGCCGAGCTAGAGCCGCAGCTCTCGCTGGCCGACTTCAAGTGCCTGATGCGCGAGCAGTTCTTTATCCTCAAGCTGGATCGCGAGGCGGCCGTCGAGGCACTGCCGGCGCTGCTCAAGGGGCAGACTGCCGAGCAGATTGCAGCACATCTTGAGCATATCGAGCATGTGCTGGCGGCCAGCGGCGAGCTCTCCGATAACTCCACCGAGCGTCTGGAGAGGGTGCGTGGGCTCTTCGAACGTGCCATCGACCATGCGCCGCGGATCGAGGCGGAGGCTCGCGCCGAGGCCGAGGAGTGGATCGGCAGCCAGGCCCAGGCGCAGCGCCAGGCCTACCACGAACTGGAGGGGCTGATGGAGGCCCGCGCGGCGTCTGGCGCCGATGTGAAGGCCGCGGCCGAGGATCGGCACCAGGAGACAGTCGAACCAGTGGCTGAGTCCGAGCCCACCAAGGCAGAGGCCGAGCCCTCCAAGGCAGAGCCCGAGCCCGCCAAGGCAGAGGCTGAGCCTGCCAAGGCAGAGGCCGAGCCCCAGGTTACTCAGGCGGCCAAGCCCAGGACCGCAAGGCGTCGCGGCACCGCCAACCGCCGCAAGCCGCGGGGCGGCAACAACTCGCGCTGATCGCTTACCCAGCGCTATCCGGCGCCCCCGTCGCTCCGTGCGGCGGGGGCGCTGTCGTATGTGATAGCCGCTTGCCCAGGCGGGATACGCGGTCTAGGGTCAGAAGGCCGGCCCGGGTACGCCACTGGCGTGACGCCTGGCGCTGGGGTAGGGTAAGCGCATTTTTCACCCGCCCGAGCAGGGCGGCAGGAATTCGCCAGGCACGGCACCGGGCTCGTGTCACCGACACTTAGTGGAGCACTATGGGCAAGTCACTGGTCATCGTCGAGTCGCCGGCCAAGGCGAAGACGATCAACAAGTATCTCGGCAGCGACTTCATCGTGAAGTCCAGCGTGGGTCATATCCGCGACCTGCCGACCAGCGGCTCGGGCAAGGCAGCCTCCGATCCCAAGGAGCGTGCCCGGCAGGCCGCGGCAACGCGCAAGATGTCGCCGGAAGAGAAAGCCGAGCATCGCCGGCAGAAGGCCCAGGATCAGCTGATCCGCCGCATGGGGATCGACCCCGAGCACGGCTGGAAGGCCAACTACGAGATCCTGCCCGGCAAGGAGAAGGTCGTTGCCGAGCTCAAGAAGCTCGCCGAGAAGGCCGATGCCGTCTATCTCGCCACCGACCTTGACCGCGAGGGGGAGGCCATCGCCTGGCACCTGCGCGAGACCATCGGTGGTGACGAGGCCCGCTACAAGCGCGTGGTGTTCAACGAGATCACCAAGAATGCCATCCAGGAGGCCTTCCAGGATCCCGGCAGCCTCAATATCCCGCGTGTCGAGGCCCAGCAGGCGAGGCGTTTCCTCGACCGGGTAGTGGGCTTCATGCTCTCGCCGCTGCTGTGGGCCAAGGTCGCCCGTGGGCTCTCGGCAGGGCGCGTGCAGTCGGTGGCGATGCGGCTGATCGTCGAGCGTGAGCGCGAGATCCGCGCCTTCGTCCCCGAGGAGTTCTGGGACGTCCACGCCGACCTGGTTGCCGACAGCGGCGAGCCGGTGCGCTTCGAATTGGTGCGCCACGACGGCAAGGCCTTCCGGCCCACCTCCGAGGCCGAGACCCTGGAGCGTATCGCCGCGCTGCGCAAGGCGAGCCTTGCGATCACCGCGCGGGAGGACAAGCCGACCCGCTCCAAGCCCAATGCCCCCTTCATCACCTCGACCCTGCAGCAGGCCGCCAGCGGCCGGCTGGGCTTCTCGGTGAAGAAGACCATGACCCTGGCCCAGCGCCTCTACGAGGCCGGCTATATCACCTACATGCGTACCGACTCCACCAACCTCTCGAAGGATGCGGTGGAGAGCGTGCGTGACTTCATCGGCGAAGAGTTCGGGGCGCGCTACCTGCCCGAATCGCCCCTGCGCTACTCCAGCAAGGAGGGCGCCCAGGAGGCCCACGAGGCGATCCGACCCTCCGACGTGGGCCGGCGAGCCACCGACCTGGCGGGCATGGAGCGTGACGCCGAGCGCCTCTATGAGTTGATCTGGCGTCAGTTCGTGGCCTGCCAGATGACCCCGGCCGAGTACCTCTCCACCGTCCTGACCGTCGAGGCCGATGGCTATGAGCTGCGTGCCAAGGGTCGGGTGTTGAAGTTCGACGGCTATACCCGGGTGATGAAGCCCATGGGCCGCAAGGACGAGGACCAGTCGTTGCCGGACCTCGCCGAGGGCACCGCCATGAGCCTGGAGGTGCTGGATCCCCGGCAGCACTTTACCAAGCCGCCGGCGCGCTACACCGAGGCGAGCCTGGTCAAGGAACTGGAGAAGCGCGGTATCGGCCGCCCCTCCACCTATGCGGCAATCATCTCCACCATCCAGGACCGCGGCTACGTCAAGCTGGAGAACCGCCGCTTCTATGCCGAAAAGCTCGGCGATATCGTCACCGAGCGCCTCAAGGAGTCCTTCCCCGACCTGATGGACTACTCCTTCACGGCGCGCATGGAGGACGGCCTCGACGAGGTGGCCGACGGCGAGCGCAACTGGCAGGCGCTGCTCGATGCCTTCTATGCCGAATTCAAGAAGGAGCTCGACGCGGCCCAGAGCGAGGAGGGCATGCGCCCCAACCAGCCGGTACCCACCGACATCGACTGTCCCACCTGCGGGCGCAAGATGCAGATCCGTACCGCCTCCACCGGGGTCTTCCTGGGCTGCTCCGGCTACAATCTGCCGCCCAAGGAGCGCTGCAAGACCACCATCGACCTGCTGCCCGGCGAAGAGGCCGTGGCCGCCGACGCCGACGAGGAGGCCGAGACCGATGCGCTGCGCGCCAAGCATCGCTGCCCGAAATGCGGCACCGCCATGGACAGCTACCTGATCGATGAGACGCGCAAGCTGCACATCTGCGGCAACAGCCCGGACTGCGATGGCTATGAGGTGGAACACGGCAAGTTCCGCATCAAGGGTTACGACGGTCCCACCATCGAGTGCGACAAGTGCGGTAGCGAGATGCAGCTCAAGAGCGGGCGCTTCGGCAAGTACTTCGGTTGCACCAACAGTGAGTGCAAGAACACCCGCAAGCTGCTGCGCAGTGGCGAGGTGGCGCCACCCAAGATGGATCCCATCGACATGCCGGAGCTGGCGTGCCAGAAGGTCGACGACCACTACGTGCTGCGTGACGGGGCCAGCGGCCTGTTCCTGGCGGCCAGCAAGTTCCCCAAGAACCGCGAGACCCGTCCGCCGCTGGTCAAGGAGCTCAAGGCCCACGCCGAGGAGCTGCCCGAGAAGTATCGCTACCTGCTCGACGCGCCCAGCGAGGACCCGGATGGGCGTCCCGCGCAGATCCGCTTCTCGCGCAAGGCCAAGGAGCAGTTCGTGATGAGCGACGAGAATGGCAAGGCCACCGGCTGGAAGGCCACCTATGATGGCAGCAGGTGGCAGGTGGAGGACAAGCGCAAGTGACGCCACGCTCCCGCACCAACCAGTTGTTCTACCAGGCCGAACTGCTGCTCGACATCTCACCGGGTGACGACGAGCACGCCGAGGCGCGGCGCATGGCGGCCGAGGAGGGCGCCTTGGCGCTCACCGAGCTGGCGCTCGAGTCGCTGTTGCGCGAGGTCACCGAGCATGCGCGCCTGCCCGGCCATGATTGGCGTGAGTTGCTGGGCCCTGAAGGGGCCGGCATCGCCGAACTGCACCGCCTGCGTGAGCTGGCTGCCCGGGAGGGCAGCTGGCTCCACTGGCTGATCGCCAGGCTCGAGGCGCTGCACGGCGACGATGGCGTCGCTCGACGGCGGGGTGGAGCCGCCGCCGGCCTGATCGCCGTGGGCGGCGGTGCCGAGCTGGGCAGTGAGCTTGGCGGCTGCCTGCGCCAGGCCAAAGCCGAGATCGCCGCCCTGCGCGAGACCAGTCAGGAGTGGTAGGCCACCTGCAGCGCCTTGCCATCTTCGTCGACGTCCAGAACGTCTACTACACCTCCCGCCAGGCCTTTGGCCGACATTTCGACTACCACGCCTTCTGGGCGCGCTTCGCGTCCGGCCGCGAAGTCGTGGTGGCCAATGCCTATGCCGTGGATCGCGGCGATCCTCGCCAGCGCCAATTCCAGGACATCCTGCGTGGCATCGGCTTCAGCGTGAAGCTCAAGCCCTTCATCCAGCGCCGCGATGGCTCCACCAAGGGCGACTGGGATGTCGGCATTACCCTGGACGCCATGGAGGCGGGTCCGCTGGTCGATCATGTGGTGCTGGTCTCCGGCGATGGTGATTTCGATCTGCTGGTGACCCGCCTGCGCGAGCGCTGCGGCGTCAAGGTCACCGTCGTCGGCGTGGAATCCCTTACCGCAGGCTCGCTGATCCGCGTGGCCAGCGATTTCGTTCCCATCGAGGGTTCGCTACTGCTCTAGCTCTATCGGCTCCGGCTGTATCGTCCTTGGTTGATACACATCAAGCGCTAGGCTGCCAGCTTGTCTACGCTGAAGGTACAGGCGCGCCGTCGGTCAGGCGAGATGATTGCCAGTCAGTGATATCAGAGAGAAGGGGACACGCCATGCGGTTTCATCAGGTGAAGGAACTGGTCGACTGGGCGGCCGGTTATCATCGGCGTCTCGCCGAGCAGTATGCGGCGCTGGCCGGTGGCGAGGTGGGCGAGCGGGTACAGATGGCCCTCGAGTATCTGGCCGAGCACGAGCGGAAGATGGAGCAGGAGCTCACCGAGTATCGCCAGGACGGAAGCGACCACGGCGCGGTGCTTGAGGCATGGTTCGATGACCCGGCCGATTTTCCGCACCCGCCGGTGCTCGAACGCCTGCCCGAGTGCATCGATTGCAGCAATGTGCAGTCCGTGCTCTCCACGGCGTTGACGGCACATCGCACCTTGCAGGACCTCTACGACCATCGTGCCGAGCGTGCCGCCGGCAGTGACGAACGCGAATTCTTCGAGGCCCTCTCCCGCGGGCACGAGGGAGAGGTGCGGCGTATAGCCCGTGACATGCAGCGACTCGAGGACTATTGAGGAGACCACCATGAACGACCAGATTCTCTCCCCCAAGATGCTGGGCTTCTGGAGCGATGCAGATATTGCCCAGGCCACCGATGAGCCAGGGATCTACTGCATCTACCGTGCAGCCAATGATCCTGAAACCGGTGTCATGGAGGCTCAGGAGCTGCTCTACGTCGGGGAGAGCGGCAGCGCTCGCCACGGCATACAGCACGACGAGCACCGCCCGCGCTGGGAGGCATGCCTGCAACCCGGCGAGGCGCTGTGGTACTCCATCGGTCCCTGTGGCAAGGCCAACCGTGAACGCCTCAAGGCGGCCATGATTTATGCCCACAAGCCCCGTCTGAACCAGGACAGCCCCTACCTGGAGCGCTTCCCCTTCGACCGCACCACCGTCCATCTCTACGGCAGGAAGGACAAGCTGCAGGCCATCTTCACCGTGGAGCGCCATGACTGAATGCGCCCCTTGGTTGGCGATAGGGGGTTCTTTGGGAGGGCTGCTTTGCCGCGCTAAGGCGACGATAGCTGCCTTGAAGCAGGGTTATCGCAGTTAGTAGCCATTCGGCGATAGCGACAGGCGCCGGGGACAGGGCGAAGAGGGGGTCCTATGCCAGGGATGGCATCGGTAGCGCCCAGGGAGGGGTTCACAGCGCCCCCTCGCAGGCCTGTCGCCGGTAAAGCCTGGAGCGGTTCTGCCATCTGCAATAGCCCTGTGCCTTGAAGCAGGGACGGTGTGAAGGGCGTCCATAACCGGTACAATCGCGCCCCCTTCCATGTACCCACCGGACCCTCTCCTTGATCTCCACCGCCAACATCACCATGCAGTTCGGGGCCAGACCCCTGTTCGAGAACGTCTCCATCAAGTTCGGCAACGGTCACCGCTACGGCCTGATCGGAGCCAACGGTTGCGGCAAGTCCACCTTCATGAAGATCCTCGGCGGTGACCTGGAGCCCTCCTCGGGTCAGGTGATGGTCGAGTCCGGTGCCCGCCTCGGCAAGCTGCGCCAGGACCAGTTCGCCTTCGAGGAGGAGCGGGTCATCGACACCGTGATCATGGGCAATACCGAACTGTGGCAGGTGGCCGCCGAGCGTGAGCGCATCTACTCGCTGCCCGAGATGAGCGAGGCGGACGGCATGGCCGTGGCCGACCTCGAGGTGCGCTTCGCCGAGCTCGACGGCTACACCGCCGAGTCCCGGGCCGGTGAACTGCTGCTGGGACTGGGTATCCCGCTGCACCAGCATGCGGGCCCCATGAGCGAGATCGCCCCGGGCTGGAAGCTGCGCGTGCTGCTCGCCCAGGCGCTGTTCGCCGACCCCGATGTGCTGCTCCTCGACGAGCCCACCAACCACCTGGATATCAACACCATCCGCTGGCTCGAGGGGATGCTCACGGCGCGCAACAGCACCATGATCATCATTTCCCACGACCGCCACTTCCTCAACAGCGTCTGCACCCATATGGCGGACCTGGACTATGGCGAGATCCGGCTCTTCCCGGGCAACTACGACGAGTACATGACTGCCGCCACCGCCGCCCGTGAACGCCAGCATGCCGACAACGCCAAGAAGAAGGCGCAGATCGCCGACCTGCAGGCCTTCGTCAGCCGGTTCTCGGCCAATGCTTCCAAGGCCAAGCAGGCGACCTCCCGGGCGCGCCAGATCGAGAAGATCAAGCTCGAGGAGATCAAGCCCTCGAGCCGGGTCAGCCCGTTCATCCGCTTCGAGCAGGCCCGGAAGATCCATCGCAACGCGGTCAACGTCGAGGGCCTCACCCAGGGCTTCGGCAGCGAGCCAGCGCTGTTCGAGGGGTTCGGCATGACCGTCGAGGCCGGCGAGCGTATCGCCATCATCGGCCCCAACGGTATCGGCAAGACCACCCTGCTGCGCACCCTGGCCGGTGAGCTGGCACCTCTGGCCGGCAGCGTAAAGTGGACCGACAGCGCCGATCTCGGTATCTTCGCCCAGGACCACGCCGATGACTTCGCCAATGAGGCCACCCTCTACGAGTGGATGGCCCAGTGGACCGACGGCGGTGAGCAGGAGGTGCGCGGCGCGCTCGGCAGGATGCTGTTCTCCAGCGACGATATCGGCAAGTCGGTCAGGGTGATCTCCGGCGGCGAGCAGGGTCGCATGCTGTTCGGCAAGCTGGCCCTGACCCGTCCCAATGTGCTGCTGATGGACGAGCCCACCAATCACCTGGACATGGAGTCCATCGAGGCGCTCAACCTGGCCCTGGAGAACTACCCCGGGACCCTGATCTTCGTCAGCCACGACCGCGAGTTCGTCTCCTCCCTGGCGACCCGGATCCTCGACATGAGCGCAGAGGGGATCACCGACTTCAGCGGCGGCTATGACGACTACCTGCGCAGCCAGGGCCTGTACGGCTGACCCTGCCGACAGCTCGGCTGTTGTGGGGCTGGCGATATTGCCGGTCGGACGGGCCTGACAGGTGGCCTGCCGATACGCTATAAATCCCCTAGCCGCGCCGTCGCGACGAATCGATGGCGCTCGATATCAGTGCTAAGAGTTCCCACACGATGCCTTCACTCTCACGCCGTCGCTTCAGTCGACTCGTCCTTGCCACCCCGCTGGCGCTGCTGGGCGTCGGCTCTGCCCGGGCCAACCTGGTCGAGACGCAGCTCTCCCGGGCGCACCTGCCGCGCCATGCGGACGAGGTCTGGGTGCTGGTGGACGACAGCCAGGCCACACTCACCGTCTACCGCGGTAACCGCGAGCTGGAGCGCTACGCGCCCATTTCGCTGGGTCGCGGTGGCGCCCGGCCCATGCGCCTGCAGGGTAGCGGTGCCACCCCCAAGGGCGAGTTTCGCGTCAATCGCTTCAACCACGAGAGCGACTGGCATCTGTTCGTCGGGCTCGATTACCCGACCCCGACCCATGCACGCGTCGCCCTGGACGAGGGGATCTTCAGCCAGCAGGACTATGACGACTATTTCCGCTACTACCGAACCCATGGCTATCCTCCCCAGGATACCGCCCTGGGTGGCTTCATCGGCCTGCACGGCGTGGGCAAGGGAGATCCCGAGATTCACCGCCAGTTTCACTGGACTCAGGGGTGCGTGGCGGTGACCGATGAGCAGATCGAGCGGTTGGCGGCGTTGATCGATATTGGCACACGCGTCGTGATCCGCTAGGCTGGTACATGCGCAAGGGACGTTGAAAGCGATGGACAAGCGCCGTTGCGTATAATAAAACAGCGTTTGACTCCTGTGCTTTGGCACAAGTCGCTGCAGACGCGCCTGCAGTCGCAGGCAAGACGCCTGACTTTCAGGCTTCTTTCAACGCAGTACCAAGGAAGACCCAAGGAGAACACCATGACTCTGAAGACCACCCTGAAGCTGACCGCCGCCGCTGCCTCTCTGGCCATCCTGGCTGGCTGTGCTTCCACCAGTGCCCTGGAAGAGGTTCGCATGACCGCTGAGTCTGCACAGGCCGACGCTGCAGAAGCTCGCAGCATCGCTGTTCAGGCGCAGAACACCGCCAACCAGGCCCAGCGTGATGCCCAGGCGGCTCTGCAGATGTCCGAGCAGAACCGCGACGAAATGAACCGCATGTTCAGCCGCTCCATGCAGAAGTAATTCTGCTGGAGTGCTGACATCGCCTCAGGGCGATGGCGGTTCTGCAGGAACAGAAGACCCCGCCTCGGCGGGGTCTTCTTGTTTCCGGATTGTGGTTCCGATGCTCAGCGCTCGGCGATGGCGATGGACTCATAGAGGTTGCGCGGTTCGGCCGGCTCCGGGGTCGGTTCTTCCTCGGCCGTCTTGAGCAGCGAGATGGCCTGGCCATCGGGGGCCTCCACCAGCTCGCGTAGGCGCTTGTAGTCCACCGGAGGCTGCTCCTCGCCGAAGACCTGGGCCACCTTGTCCATGGCGAACATCAGCGGCTCGAAGCCTTCGCGATTCTCTTCCAGTGCCGGATAGGACTGGGCCAGCAGCTCGCCATCCGCCGTCCAGCCGGCCTTGAACGGCTGGTCGATGATGTTGACCCGGGTGCCGCTGGGAACGCGCTCGTAGAGCGATTCGATATCCTCGGGGAACATGCGGATGCAGCCGCGACTCACGCGCATGCCGACCCCCTCGGGCTTGTTGGTACCGTGGATCAGGTAGCTGGGGATGCCCAGCAGGATGGCGTGGCGGCCCAGCGGATTGTCGGGGCCGGCAGGGACCACCGACGGCGCCGGCTCGCCACGGGCGGCGGCCTCACGGCGCATCGAGGCGGGCGGTGACCACGCCGGGTCCTTGACCTTGATGGTGGTCTTGGTCACCCCGACCGGCGTGGAGAACTCCTCGCGGCCCACGCTGATCGGGTAGGTCTCCACCACGCCGGGCTCCGAGAAGTAGTAGAGGCGCAGTTCTGAAAGGTTGATCACGATGCCATCCCGCTTGGTATCGGGCAGCACCCGGCGAGCCGGAATGGTGACCTCGGTATCGGCGAAGGGAGCCCAGATACTGACATCCGGATTGGCCATCCGGATCTCCTCGTAGCCGACGTTGTGCTCGCGGGCGATGTCGATCAGGGTGTCTCCCTCCTCGACGGTGACCGTATAGCTTTCGCCTATCACGCTGCCTTCCTCGGGCAACGCGTAATGGCCGCGCGGCAGCTCATGGATATCTTCATAGGCAGGAGTGGCAGCCTGCGCACCGGAGGCGAGCAGGGCACCGAATCCTATTGCCATGGCGCGGCAAAGGCCGCGAGGGGTCAGTGTCAGGATATTCATCAGGGTCGTTCAACTCCGGGAAGCTGTAGGGTCACCGGTTATTCCCTTGACCGGTGCCGGTGGTCGGTGCGATGAGACGTTTCTATAACCTTATAGAGTGCAGGGAAAGTCGGCGGTTCGCCAGTGGTCTCGATGTGAACCTCGGCATGGCGAGCCGCCGTACTCATGCTGCCTGGGCCTTGCGGTTCAGGAGTTCGAGTAGCTGCTCCACGGCCTGGAAGCGCGACTCCTCGTTCTCCATGGCGGCCTCGAAGCGCAGGGTGTCGGCGCCATCCAGGCGATAGCGGCCCGGCTCGCGCTGGATCAGCTCCACCAGGGTCAAGGGGTCGACGCTGGTGTGGGCGCCGAAGATGACGCGGCCGCGCTCGGGGCCCGCTTCGAGGCGGGTGATGCCAAGGCGCTCGGCACGCTGGCGCAGTCGGGTCTGGCGCAGCAGGGTCTTCACCGGACCCGGCAGCAGCCCGAAGCGGTCGATCATCTCCACCTGCAGCTCCTTGAGCTCGGCCTCGTCGGCGGCGCTGCTGATGCGCTTGTACATCACCAGGCGCTGCTGGACATCGTGCAGGTAGTCGTCCGGGATCAGGGCCGGCAGGTTGAGGCTGATCTCCACGCCCTCGTCGAGCGGTGCCTCGATATTGGGCGTCTTGCCGGCGCGGATGGCCGCCACGGCGCGGTCGAGCATCTCCATGTAGAGGCCATAGCCGATCGCCTCCATCTGCCCGCTCTGCTCGTCGCCGAGCAGCTCGCCGGCGCCGCGAATCTCCATGTCGTGACTCGCCAGGGTGAAGCCCGCACCGAGGTCCTCCGCCGCACCGATCGCCTCCAGGCGCTTGAGTGCGTCCCGGGTCATCGCCTTGGGCGGCGGAGTCAGCAGATAGGCATAGGCCTGGTGGTGGCTGCGCCCGACCCGGCCGCGCAGCTGGTGCAGCTGGGCCAGGCCGAACTTGTCGGCACGCTCGATGAGGATGGTGTTGGCGCTGGGCACGTCGATACCGGTCTCGATGATGGTGGAGCACACCAGCACATTGAAGCGCTTGTGGTAGAAGTCCGACATCACCCGCTCCAGCGCACGTTCGGGCAGCTGGCCGTGGGCCACCCCGACGCGTGCTTCGGGCACCAGTTCGCGCACCGTCTCGGCGGCGGTCTCGATGGTCTTGACCTCGTTGTGCAGGAAGTAGACCTGCCCGCCGCGCAGGATCTCGCGCAGGATCGCCTCCTTGAGCACAGCCTCCTCGCGGCGCTGCACGAAGGTCTTCACCGACAGTCGGCGCGCCGGCGGCGTGGCGATGATCGAGAGGTCGCGGATGCCGCTCATTGCCATGTTCAGCGTGCGGGGAATCGGCGTGGCGGTCATGGTGAGGATGTCCACCTCGGCGCGCAGGCTCTTGAGACGCTCCTTCTGGGCCACGCCGAAGCGGTGCTCCTCGTCGATGATCAGCAGGCCCATCTTGGGTAGCTGCATGGACTTCGACAGCAGCTTGTGGGTGCCGATGACGATGTCTGCCTGCCCCTCCGCTATACGCTTGAGGGAGGCGGCCTGTCCCTTGCCGGCGGTGAAGCGTGAGATCAGTTCGATATTGACCGCAGTGTCGGCGAAGCGGTCGCGGAAGTTCTCGTAGTGCTGGCGGGCCAACAGGGTAGTGGGTACCAGCACCACCACCTGGCGGCCGGAATGAACCGCCAGGAAGGCGGCGCGCATGGCCACCTCGGTCTTGCCGAAGCCCACATCGCCACACACCACCCGGTCCATGGGCCGCGGAGCGCTCATGTCGGCGATCACCGCCTCGATGGCGGCGCGCTGGTCGGGGGTCTCCTCGAAGGGGAAGGCGGCGGCGAAGCGTGAGTATTCGGCGTCCGGCGGTGCACAGGCGAACCCCTCGCGGGCCTCGCGGCGCGCATAGATGTCGAGCAGCTCGGCGGCAGTGTCACGGATCTTCTCGGCGGCCTTCTTCCTGGCCTTCTCCCACTGGTCGGAGCCCAGTCGGTGCAGCGGGGCGAGCTCGTCGTCGGCGCCGGCGTAGCGCGAGATCAGGTGCAGGTTCTCCACCGGCACGTAGAGCCGGGCGCCATTGGCGTACTCCAGGGTGACGAACTCGGCGGCCTGCCCTCCGGCCTCGAGTGTCTCGAGCCCCCTGTAGCGGCCCACGCCGTGGGCCTGGTGGACCACCGGGGCGCCGGGGCGCAGCTCGGAGAGGTGGCGCACGGCCAGCTCGTCGGCATCGGTGGCCTTCTCGCGCCGCCGGCTCTGGCGCACCACCTCACCGTAGAGTTCGGACTCGCTGATCACCGCCAGCCTGGGCTCGGTCAACCACAGCCCGGCCTCGATATCGCCCTCGGTAATGGCGATGGGGGCGTCGGCGGCGAGGAAGTCGGCAAAGTCCTCGACATGGGGCAGCTCCAGACGCAGCGGCGCCAGTGCTTCCTCCAGGGCTTCCCGGCGGCCGCGGGACTCGGCCACGAACAGCACCCGGGTGTCGCCGCGGGTCTCCAGGAAGTGTGACAGGGGGGCCAGAGGCTCCCTGGCACGCGCGTTGATGCCCACGCTCGGCGGCGCCTGGGTGGCCGGCTCCAGGGCGTGACGATGCTCGCTCGCCTCGGTCAGCTCGACCCGGGGATGGCGCTTGATGGCCGCGAACAGTTCGGCCACCGGCACGAAGGCGCGATGGGGCGGCAGCAGCGGTCGGGTGGGGTCGACCCCCAGGTTATCAAAGCGGCTCTCGATGGATGCCCAGTGGTGTTCGGCAGCGGCCAGGCACTCCGGCAACAGCGCTACCCGGGTTCCCTCGGCGAGGTGCTCGAAGAGGGTGGCCGTCTCCTCGAAGAACAGTGGCAGGTACTGCTCGAGGCCGGGGGAGGGGATGCCCTTGAGGGCGTCCACATAGAGCGGGCACTGCCGCGGGTCGACGTCGAACAGCGTCTCGAAGCCCTCGCGGAAGCAGGCGATGGCGCTTCGTGACAGGGAATACTCGTGGGCCGGCAGCAACTCGATCCGCTCGACCTTCTCGGCACTGCGCTGGGTGTCGGGGTCGAAGGTGCGCAGGGTGTCGATCTCGTCATCGAACAGGTCGATGCGCAACGGCGCCTCCACGCCCATCGGGAAGAGATCGATAAGGGCGCCGCGCAGGGCGTATTCGCCGGGTTCGTAGACCGTCTCCACGGCTCGGTAGCCGGCGCGGGAGAGGGCGTCGCGAAAGCCTTCGCGGTCCAGTGTCTGGCCCACCTCCAGGGTGAGCACCCGACCGGCGATGTACTCGACCGGTGCCAGGCGCTGCATCAGGGTGTTGATCGGCACCAGCACGATGCCGTGCTCGCCGTCCTGCAGTCGGCGCAGGGTGCGCAGCCGGGCGGAGACGATGTCCTGATGGGGGGAGAAGCTGTCGTAGGGCAGGGTCTCCCAGTCGGGGAAGGGCAGCACTGGTACCCGGCTGAAGAAACGCAGCTCGTTTTCCAGGCGCAGGGCCTGGGCAGTATCGGCGGTGATCACCAGCAGCGGGGCATCGCTGGCCAGGTGCGCCAGGGCCAGCGACGCGGCGCTGCCCTGGGGCATCTGCCAGTAGAGCGTCTCGCGCAGCCCCTGCGGGCGCGGTGGGTCGAGCGGAGAGAATGTCGGCATGGTCTCGTATTGGGCTGTCGACGGGCGCGGCCCGACGGATCCTGTGTGGCTCCTCGCGGTGGACCATCATACCAGCCCGTCGGATTCTTGTAGTCAAACGCCCGTTCCTGTAATCCACCTACAGCGGGTGCGACCAACCAGCGATTGCCGCCGCACCCCGGCCCCGGGATAATGTCCGGGAACCCTTTGATCCCACCAGTGAGGCCTCACGTGAGTCAGCAACCCTCCGATACCGTCTTCCAGGAATGGCATGACAACCAGGCGCTTGCCGAGCAGATGATCCCGATGATCGGTAGCCTCTACCGTCACAACAACGTGGTCACCACCCTCTACGGGCGCTCGCTGTTCAATCGCAGCGTGATCCGCATCCTGAAGGACCATCGCTTCGTGCGGAAGGTAGAGGGAACCGAACTCTCCGTGCAGGATACCTATCCGCTGGTCAAGGCGATGACCGAGCTCAACCTGGGGCCGGCCCATGTCGATGTGGGCAAGCTGGGCGTGGCCTTCAAGAAGCGCGGTGGCGGCGATGCGCTGGCCTTCCTGCGCGAGGAGCTCGCCGAGATCGTCGACGCTCACGACCCCAATGGCAGTAACGGCGAGCCCAAGGACGTGGTCCTCTATGGCTTCGGCCGCATCGGTCGCATCCTTGCCCGGGTGCTGGTGGAGAAGGCCGGTGGCGGCAACCTGCTTCGCCTGCGCGCCATCGTGGTGCGCGGCCGCGGTGATATCGCCAAGGATCTCGAGAAGCGGGCAAGCCTGTTGCGCCGCGACTCCGTGCACGGCCCCTTCGACGGCACCATCAGCGTCGATGCCGAGGCGCGCACCATCACCGCCAATGGTAACGTCATCCAGGTGATCTACGCCGACTCCCCGGCCGATGTCGACTACACCACCTATGGCATCAATAATGCCGTGGTGGTCGACAACACCGGCATCTGGCGCGATGAGGCCGGCCTCGGCCAGCACCTGCAGTGCAAGGGGGTGGCCAAGGCGCTGCTTACCGCACCGGGCAAGGGAGATATCAAGAACATCGTCTACGGCATCAACCATGATGACCTGAGCGATGATGACCGCATCATCTCCGCGGCCTCCTGTACCACCAATGCCATCGTGCCGGTACTCAAGGTGCTCAACGACGAGTTCGGCGTCGAGCATGGCCACGTCGAGACGGTGCACAGCTACACCAACGACCAGAACCTGATCGACAACTACCACAAGGGCGATCGTCGCGGACGCAGCGCCCCGCTCAACATGGTGTTGACCGAGACCGGTGCCGCCAAGGCCGTCGCCAAGGCGCTGCCGGAGTTTGCCGGCAAGCTGACCGGCAACGCCATCCGCGTGCCGACGCCCAATGTCTCCATGGCGATCCTCAACCTGCGCCTGGAGAAGGAGACCGACGCCGCGGCGCTGAATGACTTCCTGCGTCACATGTCGCTGGACTCCCCGTTCCAGAAGCAGATCGACTATGTCGACTCCCCGGAGGTGGTCTCCACCGACTTCGTGGGTAACCGCCATGCCGGCATCGTCGATGCCAAGGCAACCATCGCCAACGGCAAGAATGCCGTGCTCTACGTCTGGTACGACAACGAGTTCGGCTACAGCTGCCAGGTGATCCGCATCCTGCAGCACATGTCCAACGTCAGCTTCCTCAAGCTGCCGCGCGCCAGCGCCTAAGCCCTTCGGGCTGCGCCGAGCAGCCAAGCGCCGAGCCGCCAAGCGCTAAGGTGCGTGCAAAGGCTTGAGTAGAAAGGTGAAAGTAGCAAGTGGCATATCGCCGCTTGCTACTTTTTGCTTTTCCACTTTCCACTTTCCACTTTCCACTTTCCACTTTCCACTTTCCACTTTCCACTTTCCACTAACCGCTTGGCCGCTTGGCCGCTTGGCCGCTTGGCCGCTTGGCCGCTTGGCCGCTTGGCCGCTTGGCCGCTTGGCCGCTCTCCCCCCTGCGACAATCTTACCCTTGCTACAGGTCACCTCTTGCGACCTTCGCTCAGGTGGTCATCCCCTTGCCTTCTCTTTATAATCGGGTGGATCTTCAGGGTGGGCCGGGCGTGCCTCGTGGCCCTTTCCGTACCTTTTTCCGATCCATCAACTGGGCGAGACTATGATCGAAGTCAAGAAAGGCCTGGATCTCCCCATCACGGGAGCGCCCGAGCAGCGTATCGAGGATGCGCGGCCGGTGCGTCACGTGGCGGTCCTGGGCACCGACTACGTCGGCATGAAGCCGACCATGGAGGTCAAGGAGGGAGATACCGTCAAGCTTGGCCAGCTGCTGTTTACCGACAAGAAGATCGACGGTGTGCGCTTCACGGCGCCGGCCGCCGGTGAGGTGGTGGCCATCAATCGCGGGGAGAAGCGCCGCCTGCTCTCGGTGGTGATCCAGGTCGCCGAGACCGAGGAAGCCGTTGAGTTTACCGCCCACGGCCGCGACAAGCTGGCCGGACTCGAGCGCCAGGTGGTGGTCGACCAGTTGGTCGAATCGGGCCTGTGGACCGCCCTGCGTACCCGTCCCTATTCGCGCACCCCGGCCATCGACAGCGTGCCTGCCGATATTTTCGTCACTGCCATCGATACCCACCCGCTGGCCGCTGATCCCGCCAAGGTGATCAACGAGCAGACCCAGGCCTTCGAGGATGGTCTCAAGGTGCTGACCCGTCTGACCGAGGGCAAGGTCTACCTTTGCAGCGGTCCCGACAGCAGCATTCCCGGCGGCAACATCGACGGCGTGCAGGCCCAGACCTTCGCCGGACCGCATCCGGCCGGCCTGGTGGGTACTCATATCCATCACCTCTCGCCCGTCGCCCTGCACAAGCGCGTCTGGCACATCGGCTACCAGGACGTCATCGCTTTCGGCAAGCTGTTCGCCGAGGGTCGGCTGGACGTCAGCCGGGTGCTGGCCGTGGGTGGGCCCCGCGCCGAGAAGCCGCGTCTGCTGCGTACCCGGCTGGGTGCCAGCACCGAGGAGCTGCTCGCCGGTGAGGTGGTCGAGCCCGATGATACCCGCGTGATATCCGGCTCGGTCTTTTCCGGCTTTACCTGCGAGGGCAGCCTGCGCTACCTGGGCCGCTTCCATAATCAGGTCAGCCTGCTCGAGGAGGGCAACAAGCGTGCCTTCATGGGCTGGCTCTCCGCGGGCAAGAACCGCCACTCGGTGCTCGGCATCTACCTGTCGAAGTTCACCGGCCTCAAGGACTACGCCCCGACCACCTCCACCAACGGCTCCGAGCGCGCCATGGTGCCGGTGGGTGCCTACGAGCAGGTGATGCCCCTGGACATCCTGCCCACGCAGCTGCTGCGCTCGCTGATCGTCGGTGATATCGAGACCGCCATGCAGCTCGGCTGTCTGGAGCTGGACGAGGAGGACCTCGCGCTGTGCACCTACGTGTGCCCCGGCAAGTACGAGTACGGTCCCATCCTGCGTGACAACCTCACCACGATCGAGAAAGAGGCCTGATGATGGGTATTCGACAGACACTCGACAATCTCGAGCCGCACTTCCACAAGGGCGGCAAGTACGAGAAGTTCTACCCGCTCTATGAAGCGGTGGACACGATCTTCTATGCGCCCCCGGATGTCGCCAAGACCACCGCCCACGTGCGTGACGGCGTCGACCTCAAGCGCATCATGATCACCGTCTGGCTGTGCACCTTCCCGGCGATGTTCTTCGGCATGTGGAATGCCGGCTGGCAGGCCAACGCGGCCATCGCCGAGGGGTACGGCTCCATGGCCGGCTGGCGCGAAGCGATCATGATGCTGCTGGCTTCCGGCCACAACCCGGACAGCCTGTGGGCCAACATCGTGCTCGGCGCCACCTACTTCCTGCCCATCTACCTGGTGACCTTCGTGGTCGGTGGCTTCTGGGAAGTGCTGTTCGCCATCAAGCGTGGCCATGAGGTCAACGAGGGCTTCTTCGTTACCTCGGTCCTCTACGCGCTGATCCTGCCTGCGACCATCCCGCTGTGGCAGGTGGCACTGGGCATCACCTTCGGTGTGGTGATTGGCAAGGAGATCTTCGGTGGTACCGGCAAGAACTTCCTCAACCCGGCCCTGACCGGCCGTGCCTTCCTCTACTTCGCCTACCCGGCACAGATCTCGGGTGACGCGGTATGGGTGGCGGCCGATGGCTTCACCGGGGCCACCGCGCTCTCCATCGCCTTCCAGGACGGTATGGCCGCGCTCACCGAGCAGTTCAGCTGGTGGGATGCCTTCCTCGGCTTCATCCCCGGTTCGGTGGGTGAGACCTCGACCCTGGCGATACTGATCGGCGCCGCGGTGCTGCTGTGGACCGGCATCGCCTCCTGGCGAATCATGCTCGGTGTCTTCCTGGGCATGGTGGCCACCAGCGCGCTGTTCAACCTGATCGGCTCCGACAGCAACCCGATGTTCGCCATGTCCTGGTACTGGCATCTGGTGCTGGGCGGCTTCGCCTTCGGCATGGTGTTCATGGCCACCGATCCGGTCTCCGCCTCCATGACCAACCAGGGCCGGCTGATCTTCGGCGCCCTGATCGGTGTCATGACCGTGCTGATCCGCGTCGTGAACCCCGCCTTCCCCGAGGGCATCATGCTGGCGATCCTCTTCGCCAACCTGTTCGCGCCGCTCATCGACCATATCTTTGTTCAGGCCAACATCAAGCGCCGACTCAAGCGCACCGGTGTGCCGGCCGAGGAGACAGCCTGATGGCACAGAGCAACAACTCCATCAAGAAGATCCTGACGGTGGCGTTCGCACTCTGCATCGTGTGTTCGGTCATCGTCTCTACCGCCGCGGTGGCACTGCGCTCGAAGCAGCAGTTCAACCAGGAGCTGGATCGCAAGACCAACATCCTCAACGTCGCCGACCTCTATGAGTCCGGCATGGACGTGAACGAGACCTTCGAGTCCAGCATCACCCCGCGGGTGGTCAACCTGGAGACCGGTGAATACTCGGAAGAGCATGACCCGGCCACCTACAACGCCTTCGAGGCGCGCCGTGACCCGGCCGCTTCCCGGACCCTCTCGGGCGAGCAGGACCCGGCCGGGCTGACCCGTGTCGAGACCTACTCCACCGTCTACCTGGTGGGCGATCCGGATGATCCCGAGCAGATCATCCTGCCGATTCGTGGCCAGGGCCTGTGGGGCCTGATGCGTGGCTTCCTCGCGGTGGAGGGTGACGGCAATACCATCGTCGGCATCACCTACTACGAGCACGCCGAGACCCCCGGGCTGGGTGGCGAGGTCAACAACCCGCGCTGGCAAGCACAGTGGGCAGGCAAGGAGATCTTCGGCGGCGAGGATACACTCGCTCCGGCGATCCACCTGACCAAGGGCGGCGCCAGCGGCGAAAACGAGGTGGATGCCCTCTCCGGCGCGACCCTGACCAGCAACGGCGTCACCAATATGCTGCAGTTCTGGCTGAGCCCGGAAGGCTTCGGTGACTACCTGGCCAAGTTCCGCACCGGCGTGAGCCAGGACGAGGCCCAGGGTGCCGACGTCGAACTCGAAGCGGAAGGAGCCTGATCATGGCGGATGCAACTCCGAAAGGCGTCCTGACGACGCCGCTGTTCAAGAACAACCCCATCGCGCTGCAGGTGCTGGGCATCTGCTCGGCCCTGGCGGTGACCACCAGCATGAGCGTGTCGCTGGTCATGTCCCTCGCGGTGATTTTCGTGACGGCCTTCTCGAACCTGTTCGTGTCGCTGATCCGTCACCATATTCCGTCATCCATCCGTATCATCGTGCAGATGACCATCATCGCCTCGCTGGTAATCGTGGTGGACCAGATCCTCAAGGCCTATGCCTACGAGATGTCCAAGCAGCTCTCGGTATTCGTCGGTCTGATCATCACCAACTGTATCGTGATGGGGCGTGCCGAAGGCTTCGCCATGCAGAACAGCCCGAAGCTCTCCTTCCTGGACGGCATCGGCAACGGCCTGGGCTACGGCTTTATCCTGATGACCGTGGGCTTCTTCCGGGAACTGTTCGGCTCCGGCAGCGTGTTCGGCTTCACCGTGCTGGAGACCGTCCAGAACGGTGGTTGGTACGTGCCCAACGGCCTGCTGCTGCTGCCGCCGTCGGCGTTCTTCATCATCGGCCTGATCATCTGGGTGCTGCGCAGCCTCAACCCGGAGCAGGTCGAGGAGAACGAATTCAAGATAAAGGCCAATTCCGAACCGAAGGAGGCCGTGTAACATGGAACACTATATTAGCCTTTTCGTTGCCTCGGTCTTCGTCGAGAACCTGGCCCTGGCATTCTTCCTCGGCATGTGTACCTTCATCGCCGTGTCCAAGAAGGTCTCTGCGGCCTTCGGCCTGGGCATCGCGGTCATCGTGGTGCTCTCCATCTCCGTGCCGGTCAACAACCTCGTCTACAGCTTCCTGCTGGCGGAGGGGGCGCTCTCCTGGACCGGCATCAGCGGCGCCGAGAATATCGACCTCTCCTTCCTGGGCCTGCTCAGCTATATCGGCGTCATCGCCGCGCTGGTGCAGATCCTGGAGATGTTCCTCGACAAGTATGTGCCGGCACTCTACAACGCCCTTGGCGTGTTCCTGCCGCTGATCACCGTGAACTGCGCCATCCTCGGTGGCGTGCTGTTCATGGTCGAGCGTAACTACAACTTCGGTGAGTCGGTGGTCTACGGCTTCGGCTCCGGGGTTGGCTGGGCGCTGGCCATCACCGCCCTGGCGGGTATCCGCGAGAAGCTCAAGTACAGCGACGTTCCCGGCTCCCTGCAGGGCCTGGGCATCACCTTCATCACGGTGGGCCTGATGTCGCTGGGCTTCATGTCCTTCTCCGGCATCCAGCTCTGAAGCAGGTCGTCCTTGCCCGGCCCTGTCAGGGGCCGGGTACCAGGCAACGCAAGCAATAGGAAACCGACATGGTTGATACATCACTTATCTTGCTCGGCGTGGTCATGTTCACCCTGGTCGTCATCGGCCTGGTGCTGATCATCCTGGCCGCCCGCAGCAGGCTGGTCAGTACCGGTGACGTGCAGATCGAAGTCAACGGCGACCCCGAGCACACCCTCACCACCCAGGCCGGGGGCAAGCTGCTCAATACCCTGGCCGCCAACGGCATCTTCCTCTCCTCTGCCTGCGGCGGCGGTGGCTCCTGTGCGCAGTGCAAGTGTCGTGTGGAGGAGGGTGGCGGTGCCATCCTGCCCACCGAGGAGTCCCACTTCACCATGCGCGAGAAGAAGGAGGGCTGGCGTCTCTCCTGCCAGGTGCCGGTGAAGCAGGACATGAAGATCGAGGTCCCCGAGGAGGTCTTCGGCGTCAAGAAGTGGGAGTGCGAGGTCATCGAGAACCCCAACGTCGCCACCTTCATCAAGGAGCTCAACCTCAAGCTGCCCGAGGGTGAGGAAGTCGCCTTCCGCGCCGGTGGCTACGTGCAGCTGGTGGCGCCGCCCTACGACATCGCCTTCAAGGATTTCGACATCGAGGAGGAGTACCGGGGCGATTGGGAGAAGTTCGGCCTGTTCAACATCTCCCACAAGAACAACGAGGAGGTCATCCGCGCCTACTCCATGGCGAACTACCCGGAAGAGAAGGGCATCCTCAAGTTCAACATCCGTATCGCCACCCCGCCGCCCAACACCGATCACCCCCCGGGCCTGATGTCCACCTATGTCTTCAGCCTGAAGCCGGGTGACAAGGTCACCGTGATGGGGCCCTTCGGCGAATTCTTCGCCAAGGACACCGATGCCGAGATGGTCTTCGTGGGTGGCGGTGCCGGCATGGCACCGATGCGCAGCCACATCTTCGACCAGCTCAAGCGCCTCAACTCCAAGCGCAAGATCTCCTTCTGGTACGGTGCGCGCTCCTGGCGCGAGACCTTCTACAACGAGGAGTACGACAAGCTTGCCGAGGAGCACGACAACTTCGAGTGGCACCTGGCGCTCTCCGACCCGCAGCCCGAGGACAACTGGGAAGGCCCCACCGGCTTCATCCACAACGTCCTCTACGAGAACTACCTCAAGGACCACCCGGCCCCCGAGGACTGCGAGTACTACATGTGCGGGCCGCCCATGATGAACGCCTCCGTGATCAAGCTGTTGCTCGATCTCGGGGTGGAGCCCGAGAACATCCTGCTGGACGACTTCGGCGGATGATCCCAGGCGCCGTCAGGCGACAAGGAGGGCCGGCCAGAAGGTCGGCCCTCGTTGTATCTGTTCCTGTATCGGTATCGGTCGTCCATCTCCCGGAACACGCGGTGTCCTGCACTGTCTGCAGGGGATGAATAGGAACCATTCGGCCATCACTGTCCGCCTCCTGCAGGGCGGGCACGCCCAGGCCAACAAGGAGAACTACACATGACTATCTGGCTTATCGCCTTCGCCTTCATGCTGCTGATCATGGCCGCCATGGCCGTCGGCGTGATCATGGGTCGCAAGCCCATCGCCGGCTCCTGCGGCGGCCTCAACCAGCTCGGCCTCAAGGATGGCTGCGAGATCTGTGGCGGCAAGGACGAGGTCTGCGAGGAAGAGAATCGCAAGGCCGGCAGCGCCCGTCGCCGCAGCGACGAGAGTCGCGGCGCCGACCTGGGATATGACGCCAGCCGTCGCTGATCATGTAGGCCGTCTTGCCCAGTTGCTTGGCCCCCGGTTGCGAAAGCCACCGGGGGCCTTCTCGTCTGAATGCTACGGGTTGCGATTGTCCCGCAGCTCGTGAGCGAAGCAGGGCGGTGAAGCGGGTTCGATGTCCGCAGCGTCCTCCTCGCGCAGTACGAAGAGCAGCCAGTCGCGCAGGATGGGCAGGGGGGAGGTGTCGATATCGCGCTCCGCGGTCAGCAGGGTCAGCGGGCCGCGGCGGGCGAGGCGCATCAGCGGCACCAGCCGTTCGGGATGGTCGCGCAGTTCGCCGCGGTAGCGCACGGCGAAAACACCTTCGCTGATCTCGCCCTGGCGGTACTGGCGATGCAGCGCGGTACTGGGGGAGGCGTCCCGGTACCACTCATCGAGGGCCAGCGCCTCGCGGCGGCGTCCGCGGGGCCATAGGCGGTCGACCAGCAAACGCGCACCATCCTCCTCTGCTACCGACTGATAGACTCGTTTTAGTCCGATCCGGTAGCTCATGATGACCTCTCGCTCACGCGTGCCAGCGCCTCGCGGCTGCGTTCCTGCCAGCGCCCGGGCAGCGCCGCGGCACGCTCGAGAGCTTCCAGGGCCTCGTCTCTGCGTTCCGCCGATTCGAGGGCGAGACCCAGGTTGAGCCAGGCCGGGGCGAGGCTGGCATCCGCCGCTACTGCCTCCCGGAAGGCGCCGATGGCGCCCTCGAGATCCGCGGCGGCGTGGCGCGCGTTACCCAGTGCGAAGTGGGCCATGGCGTGGTCGGGGAAACGGCTGGAGAGTGCCTCCCAGGCGGGCAGCGCCGCCTCGGCCCCGCGGACTCCCTCGAAGTCGCCGATGGCCTGCAGGGCGGCCTGGGGGGAGATGGTGGCCGGTAGTTCCCCCGGTGACAGCGCCACGAAGGCCCAGCGGTCGCTGCGCGCCCAAGTGGCGTCGAAGGGGCGGAAGGACTCCACCCGCTGGGCCTCCATGCCGCTATGCAGGATCATCTCCCGGGCCTCCAGGTCGTAGCCGATGGCCACGGCATAGTGCCACACGGGCCAGGCGGGCAGTGACAGGTTCTGCATCACCACCACCGGGTGGCCGGCATCGAGTTCGGTCAACAGGGTATCCATGCGGCCTTCGATCACGAAGGGAATCCGCCCGTGACGGCGCACCGTGGCCAGCATCTCGGGCTGTACGCTGCCTTCGCGACCGGGGGTGAAGACCTGGGGAATCAGGGTGTCGACGTCGGTCTCGACACCGTCGTGCTGCAGTGCCATGGCAAGCGAGGCCGGCCCGCACTGGTAGTCGCGCTGGCCATGGAAGGGGACATCATCGAGCAGCACCCGGGGTGCTATGGCCTGTCGGGTGGTGTCATCGAGGCGGGGTGCCGAGGCACAGCCGGCGAGCATCAGCAGCATCAGCACCAACGCAAGAACGCCCGCTGGGCGGGCGTTCCTGACGCTGGTCGGCTGCCGTTCAAGGCAGTCGATCATGCTGGCACCCATTCAGCGAGTGAAGGGGAAGACGTTGGTCAGGCCGAGGATATCGGTCACCAGCAGGATCACGAAGACGGCGAACAGTGCGCCTACCACGCTGGCACCGGCGGGCATCTGGTCGAGACGCTCGGCCATCTGGGCGGCTTCGGCGTCGGAGAGGGCGGCGACACGGGCCTCGACTTCGGCGGGGTCCACACCCTGGGCGACCAGCTGGTCGCGAACGTCATCCCGTGCGAGTACGGCGTGAATCCGCTCGCGATCGGACTGGGCGCGCTCGGCGGAGAGGGCGTCCTGGGTGGTGATCATGCCGCCGGCGGGTGCGGGGGCGGCGGCGACCGGCAGGCTGCCCAGCACCAGGGCGGCGATCAGCAGCGGGCTGAGGAAACGGCAGATCTTCTTCATCATGTCGGTGTTCCTTCTTCTTCGAGTGGGCTTCCGGCTCCAGGATGATCCACGCGTCGCGTCCGGCGAGTGTGTGGCGTCACGATGATGCTTGCCCAGTATAGGACGAAATGGCGTTCGATTTCATACCCTTGTCATCACGATTCAAGGCTATTGCAGATAGCTGGCATTGCTCGGGGCTGTTCCGTCGACAAGCCTGCGGGGAGCCGCTGTGAATACTTCCCTGTACGCTACCGACGCCCTGCTTCGCTCTCGCGTCCCGCTCCGCTTGCAGGTCCGGTGCTGGCCATCCATGGCCAGCCCGTTCGGAGCAGTGCTCCTCACCCCTGGCGTAGGACCTCCCCTTCGGCTTGTCCCCGGCGCCCCTCGCTCCTGATAGTAGCCATAGTAACAATCAGGCATCAGCCAATGCGGTAGGAGGAGGGCAGTTCGGCGAGCAAGCCGCGGCCGCCGGCGAGTGTCAGCGCCAGGTCGTGGAGGCCGTCCTGCAGCGGCAGGGCGGCGGCACCCTTGATGGAGAGGTCAAGGCGCTGGGCGAACAGCAGCAGCTTGTGCAGGCGCTTCACCGGAAGGCGGCCGAGGGCCTGCTGGTAGGCGGGGCGGCGTTTCTCGAAGATGCTGGGTTTCTGGGCCTTGCAGGCGTGGTCAAAGCTCTGGCCCTGGTCGAGATGCTGATGCAGTGAGAGCAGGGTACGCAGCTCCCGAGTCAGGGCCCACAGCACGATGGGGGGCTCCACGCCTTCGCCGGCGAGGCCGGCCATGATGCGAGCGACCCGCGAGCGTTCGCCCTTGAGGCAGGCATCCACCAGGGTGAAGACGTCGAAGCGGGCGCTGTCCTCCACGCCGCCGGCGACATCCCGCGGCCCGACCCGGCTGCCCTGGGGCAGCAGCAGGGCCAGCTTCTGCAGCTCCTGGTCGGCGGCCAGCAGGTTCCCTTCGGTGCGTTCACCCAGCAGGCGTGCGGCGTCGAGATCGAGGTTGAGGCCGTGGCGAGTGGCCCGGTCGCGCAGCCAGAACCCCAGCCGCGAGACGTCCACCGGCCACACCGGCACGAAGAGTCCCGCCTTGTCGAGGGCCTGGAACCAGGCGCTCTTCTGCTGGCGGAAGTCGAGCTTGCCCATGGCCAGCAGCAGCACGTTGTCGCTGCCCTTCATCTCCTCGGCGTAGGCCCTGAGGGCCTTGGCGCCCTCCTGGCCCAGGTTGCTGCCGGACAGGCGCAGCTCGATCAGCTTGGCACTGGTGAACAGCGACAGGCTGGCCGACGCCTCGTGCAGGCGCCCCCAGGCGAAATTGCCCTCCACGTGCAGGATCTCGCGCTCCTCGATGCCGCGCTCGCGGGCAGCGGCGCGCACGGCGTCGCAGGCTTCCATATGCTGCAACGGTTCTTCGCCGGCGACGATCACCACCGGTGGCAGCTTCTTCGCCAGGGCATCGGCCAGTTTGTCTGGGAAGACTTTCAACGAGTGTATCCTTTGCCAACGGGGCTGATCCGGGGACAGGTCTGCGAGGAGGCGCTGTGAACCCCTCCCTGGGCGCTACCGATGCCATCCCTGGCATAGGACCTCCTCTCCGACCTGTCCCCGGCGCCCCTTTCCCGGTATCTCAAGCTTTGGAATCTATAGTGAGCGCAGCTGCTCGATCAGCTGGCGCACGGCTTCCTCGAGCAGCGCCTCCTTGGCTTCGTCGCGGCGCTGCTCGCGGCCCAGGAGGTCGCCATCATCCACGCTGTAGCCGCGGCTGACCTCGAGGCGCTGCTGGTCGAGCAGGTAGGCACCATCGGCGCGCTGCACCGAGAAGGGGGCGACGAGGTGCATCTCCTCGTCGCGGGGGCCTGAGTCCAGCACGCTCAGCCGCCGCTGGCGGAACTCGGGTTGGCCCAGGTTGAGAATCAGCCCGGCGCCGTCGTGCACCCGGGTACCGGCAGCCGTCAGGCGCCGTTCGGCGAGCCGCGCCAGGTCGCTGTCGGGCCCCGCCAGGGCGAGCTCCCTCAGCGGTGCCGAGGGGCTGTCGAGGCCGCGCAGGCGAAAACCGCAGCCGGCGAGGGCCAGCCCGGCACCGCCGGCCAGGCTCAGGGTGAGGAAGGTGCGTCGCTGCATGGGTCGCTCCCTGTGTCGTGGCGGGGTCAGCCCACCACGATATTGACCAGCTTGCCCGGCACCACGATCACCTTGCGCACTGTTTTGCCTTCGGTGTGGCGCTGGACGTTCTCGGCGGCGAAGGCCTCGGCCTCGGCCGCGGCCTTGTCGGCATCGGCGGGTACCTCGATGCGTGCCCGCAGCTTGCCGTTGACCTGCACCACCAGCTCGATGGTGTCGCGGGTCAGGGCACTCTCGTCGACCTCCGGCCAGCGGGCGTCGATCGCCGGTTCCGCGTGGCCCAGCGCCGACCACAGCGCATGGCAGGCATGCGGTGTGATGGGGGCGAGCAGCAGCACGCAGGCTTCCACTGCCTCGCGTGCCACGGCGAGGTCCAGGGGCGAGGGCGTGGCGCTCTGCTTGTGGAATTGCCCGATGGCGTTGGTCAGCTCCATCACCGCGGCGATGGCGGTATTGAAGGTGGTGCGCCGGCCGATGTCGTCGCCGGCCTTCTTGATGGTCTCGTGGGTCTTGCGGCGCAGTTCGCGCTGGGCGTCGTCGAGGGCATCGACCTCGAGCCGGCCGGGCTCGCCCGCCTCGAGGTGCTCGTTTACCAGACGCCACAGGCGCTTGAGGAAGCGGTGAGCGCCCTCGACGCCGGCGTCGGACCACTCCAGTGACTGCTCCGGCGGGGCGGCGAACATCATGAATAGGCGCACGGTGTCGGCGCCGAAACGGTCGATCATCGACTGCGGGTCGACCCCGTTGTTCTTCGACTTGGACATCTTCTCGATGCCGCCCATCTCCACCGGCTGGCCATCCTCGATGAGCACGGCGCTCACCGGCCGCCCCTTGTCGTCGCGCTTGACCTCGACGTCGGCGGGGTTGAACCACTGCTTGGCGCCGTTGGGCGCCTCCCGGTAGAAGGTCTCGGCGATCACCATGCCCTGGGTGAGCAGGCGCTGGAAGGGCTCATCGACGTTGACCAGGCCCAGGTCGCGCATCAGCTTGGTGAAGAAGCGTGCGTAGAGCAGGTGCAGGATGGCGTGCTCGATGCCGCCGATATAGAGGTCCACCGGGAGCCAGTAGTCGGCGCGCTCGTCGAGCATCGCCTCCTGGTTGTCGGCGCAGCAGAAGCGGGCGAAGTACCAGGAGGACTCCATGAAGGTGTCGAAGGTGTCGGTCTCGCGTACCCAGCCGTCGCCCAGTTCGGAGAACTCCGGCATGCGCTTGAGCGGCGAACCGGTGGCATCCACGGTGACCTCCATGGGCAGAGCCACCGGAAGTTCCGCGTCGGAGAGCGGTGCGGTCTGCCCCTCGGGGCCATACTTCACCGGGATCGGTGCTCCCCAGTAGCGCTGGCGAGCCACGCCCCAGTCGCGCAGGCGGTAGTTGGTCTTGACCTCGCCGCGGCCGAGCTCGGCGAGCCGGGTGGCGATGGCATCGAAGGCCGCCTCGAAGCCCAGGCCGTCGAACTCGCCGGAGTTGATCAGGATGCCGTACTCGTCATGGGCGCCCGCGGAGAGGTCCGGTACCTGGCCGCTGCCATCGGCGATCACCGGTTCGATGGGGATGCCGTACCTGGTGGCGAACTCCCAGTCGCGCTGGTCGTGGGCGGGCACCGCCATCACCGCACCGGTACCGAACTCCATCAGCACGAAGTTGGCCACATACACCGGCACCTCGCGGCCACTGAGCGGGTGCACCGCCACATGCCCGGTGGGCATGCCCTTCTTCTCGCGGGTGGCCAGTTCGGCCTCGGTGGTGCCGCCCTGGGCGCACTCCTCGCGGAAGGCAGAAAGCGCCGAGTTGCTCTCCGCGGCCTGTTTCGCCAGCGGGTGGTCCGCGGCCACGGCCACATAGGTGACCCCCATCAGGGTGTCGGGGCGGGTGGTGTAGACCGAGAGGGGCTCGCAGGCGGTGCCGTCGGCGGTCTTGATGTCGAACGAAAGCTCCACGCCGCGGGACTTGCCGATCCAGTTACGCTGCATGGTCTTGACCTGCTCGGGCCACTCGATGTTCTCGAGGTCGGCCAGCAGTTCCTCGGCGTAGTCGGTGATGCGCAGGAACCACAACGGGATCTCCTTGCGCTCCACCAGGGCGCCGGAGCGCCAGCCGCGACCGTCGATCACCTGCTCGTTGGCGAGCACCGTCTGGTCCACGGGGTCCCAGTTGACCGTGGACATCTTCTTGTAGACCAGCCCCTTCTCGACCAGCTTGGCGAAGAACCACTGCTCCCAGCGATAGTAGTCCAGGTCGCAGGTGGCGAACTCGCGGCTCCAGTCATAGGCGAAGCCCAGCGCCTTGAGCTGGTTGCGCATGTAGTCGATGTTGGCGTAGGTCCACTCGGCGGGCGGCACCCGGTTCTGGATCGCCGCGTTCTCGGCCGGCATGCCGAAGGCGTCCCAGCCCATGGGCTGCAGCACGTTCCTGCCCTGCATGCGCTGGTAGCGGGAGACCACGTCACCGATGGTGTAGTTGCGCACATGCCCCATGTGCAGCTTGCCGCTGGGGTAGGGGAACATCGACAGGCAGTAGAACTTCTCGCGGCTGGCATCCTCCACCGCCTTGAAGCACTGGTTCTTGTCCCAGAACTGCTGGGCGTCGCGTTCGATCTCTTGGGGCTTGTACTGTGCGTCCATCGCTGTCAACGGGTACCTTGGCTGTCGGTTCGGCGCGCCGGAGGCGCACGCTCGAATGGCTTGTCCGGCGTCATGTTCCCTGTGCATGCTGGCGACAAGGCGTTGAACTGACGGCGGGAAGTCGTCTAAATGGTAGGCAGAGGATACCCCAGCACGGCCTTGCCCGGCTATGGCCGGCAGATGCGCCCTATCCGCACACGAGGAGAGCAACATGAGTGAGACAGACCCCAAGGATCCCCAGGAGCATCGCCTGCGGGACGGCTATGAGCGCATGCTGGACCGCCTTCGCGAGGGTGCCCATGAGCTGACCTGGGAGAACCTGCAGAAGGAGCTGGACGACGCCGTGGAGTTCGAGTCCGAGCTCGAGGAGTTCACCAGGGATGAGCTTGCCCTGCTGCGCGCCTGGGTGGAGCGTGACCTCAAGGACATGCGGCGTTACCTGAGCGCCGGTGGTGAGGGCGTGGCCGCCTGGCTGGGCATCGATCTTTCGGCGCTGTCGCGCAAGGTCAGCGAGTCGCTGCTCTCCATCGCCGACCGCAGCGTGGTGGAGCGGGAGCGCTTCGAGGAAGATCTCGAGGCCGCACGCGCCGACTACTGTGAGGGCGAGATGGCGGTGCCCGGCCGACTGGCCTGCGTGCACTGTGATGCCGAGGTGGAACTGCCCGAGATGACCCGCATCGAACCCTGCCACCAGTGCGGACATCGCTACTTCCGGCGGGTGTCCCGCTAACGCCGCGGTGGTCCCAAGGGGATGGGCTGTCAGCGTCGGCAGTCCATCCTCATGCAAAAGTCGCTATGTACCTGTCGCAGGGCCGTCTGGGTTAGGCGGCCGAAGTGCTTGGCGACAAGTGATTCGTTCAGCGTGTAGACCTTGCCAGTGCGAACCCAGCTCGGTTTTGGCAGTTGACCTTGCTGCATGTGTGACGGGTCGAGAGCGACGGCTTGGGTATGCTGCTGGCGGGAAGTGATGGCAAGGCATGGGAAGTCGCCTCTCTCGTCCGGCGCGCCTAACAGCACCACGGGCCGTCGTTTATGACTGGTAAGGTCCGTGTAGGGAAACGGGATCAGGACGATATCGCCCGGCTCAAGCGTCATTCCATACCTCGTCTTCGGTGCTGTCCCAGTCGTTCGCGAGGCTGGTCTGCTGAGCCGCCATGAAGTTCTTCTGCTGCTCATTCTCCAGACGCTCGCGCAGGAAGTGCGCGAAGTCGAGGACCTCCTGCTGGCGGTCTTGAGGAAGGAGTCGTAGCTCTTCGATGATCTTCTCGGCAGTATCCATTTGGTATCTCTCCCCAGGCGTCGCAGATACTTTTTTAGTATATCACCTGGTGTGCGGGCCACTTTCCTAGAGCCACGCATCCAGCAGCAAGATGCCTCCCACTACCAGCGCGGAGAGGGCGGCGGCGTAGCCCAGGTTGTGGCGCATCATGCGTGTGCCGCTGACGCCGTAGCGGCCCTGCAGGGAAAGGTTGATGCCGGAGAGCGGCCCCACTGAGGTGCCTACCGCCCAGGCGGCCAGAGCGATGAAGGCGAACAGTGTCTGGCGGTCGCCCGAAAGCTCCAGCATCGAGGCCAGTACCGAGACGCCGATGATCGGATGCAACCCGACGACGGCGCTGACCACGATGGCCAGGAAGCTGGCGACGGCCTGGGGGGCGGCGAAGTGCTCGAACAGTTGCCATTCGCTGCCCGTGGCGGCGGTGATGTAGGCCGATAGCCCCTGGGTGAGCAACCCGGCGCAGAGGAACAGCGAGATCTCGCCGCGCATCGCCGGTAGCCGCTCCAGGGCATGGCCACGCACCCGCTGCAGGGTCCAGCGTGGGCCACGGGGCAGGTTGCTGGCCAGCGCCACGCCGGGCAGCAGGAAGGTGATGATGCTGACGATGGAGAGCCACGGGGTCAGTCCGTAGTGGAACAGCATCACCAGGCTCGCCATGGCCACCGGCATCAGCAGGCTCCTTGGCGACAGCGAGTAGCCTGCCACCGTGTCCAGATCGAAGCGTCGTGACAGATCGAGCAGCGACAGGGTGCCGGCGGCCAGCCCGAGGGGCAGGCCGAAGGCGAGGATGGTGGCATAGTTCATCTGCGGCGCCAGGGTCATCACCACACCCATGGAGGCGAAGAAGGGCGACCACAATGCGGCGCTGGAGAGGCCGCGATTGAGGGCCAGCAGCTGTGGCAGGCTCATCTCGCCATGGCGACGCAGGCGGTCGCCGACCATGAACACCGTGGAGAGGTTGAGGATCGCGCCGAGCAGGTGGACCCCGAGCCAGGTGCTGCCAGTACCGCGTCGGCCGGTCAATGCGCTGCCCGGGGGCGGTGCATGCCCCTGGCGGGTGCCGATCAGGCCGATGAAGCTTACTCCGACCAGCATGGCGACCACGTAGCTGTTGCCATCCAGCAGATGTATCCAGGCGATCTCGGCGTCGTGGAACAGTGCCGCGGCAAGCAGCAGCGTTACCCCCAGTCCTGCCAGGATGGTCGCCTGGCGACGATTGCCGCGCTTCAAGTCGGGCCACAACAGGCCCACCGCCAGCCAGAAGGCGACGCTGACCACCGGCAGCGCCACGGGCAGCCCGGCCAGTCGCATGACCTGCAGCACCAGGCCGGCCAGGATCAGGCCTCCGGCGAAGGCATGGCGCAGGGGTGTCGGTGTGGCGTCCATGGTGGGCAAGGGCTGCGGTCTCCTGAAGGGAAATAAGCAGTCTAACCAACTTCACCCGGAATCGTCTTCGCCGCGGGCTCGCGCGCCGCCTCGAGCTGCTCGAGCATGGCCCGGGTCGCGTTGGAGAGCGTCCTGTTGCGGTGCACCAGATAGCCCAGCGGCCGGTAGATCGGCGGCTGCTCGACCTCGAGTTCATGCAGCTCGTCCGCCACCAGCCGCTCGGGCAGCAGGCTCCAGCCCAGGCCGATGGCGGTCATCATCTTCAGGGTCTCCAGGTAGTTGGTGGAGAGCGCCACCGGCAGGTGCAGGCCGGCGGCTTGGAATCGCGCCTCGATCAGACCACGGGTGAAGGTCATGGGGCCGGGGAGCACGGCATCGAAGTCGCACAGCTCATCGAGTCCCAGCCGCATCCGGCGTGCCAGCGGGTGGTCGTGGGCACACACGAAGCACAGGCGGTCGATCCACACCGGCACCACCTCCAGCTGGGCGTGCGGATGTGGCGCCAGGGTCACCACGGCGATCTCCAGCGAGCCATCCAGCACCCCCTGGTAGGCTTCCTCGGAGTCGAGGAAGTGCAGGTCGAGGCGCACGTCGGGATGGGCTCGGGTGTAGGCCTTGAGCAGCGGAGGCAGTCGGTGCAGGCCGATATGATGGCTTGTGGCCAGGGTCAGGCTGCCCGCCACGCTGCCTTCGAGGTTGCCCAGCGCCCGGCGGCTGTCATTCACCATCATCAGGATCTCGCGGGCACGGGGCAGCAGCACGCGTCCGGCCTCGGTGAGGGTGACGCGCCGGCCTATGCGGTCGAACAATCGGGCGTCGACCTGGCCCTCGAGCACGGCGATGCGCTTGCTCACCGCTGGCTGGGTCAGATGCAGCTGCTCGGCGGCACGCGAGAAGCTGCTGCACTCTGCCACGGCGAGGAAGGCCTGCAGGCTCTGGGTATCCACGGCGCCTCCGTAATGGATTCCATATGGGAATGAATTACATAAATAACATGAATTGATTTTATGGACGAGGGGCGGGAAACTGCTGCCATAGCGCCAACGCCGAGCCCCGCACGGTGCTTTACGCAGCAGCGGCGCCGGGGGCAGACCGCAAAGGAGGTCCTATGCCAGGGATGGCATCGGTAGCGTACAGGGATGTATTCACAGCGCCTCCTTGGAGGTCTGCCGCCGGGAAAGCCGCGCCGGTGGCGCAACTCCAAGACCGGAAATGACAGCAGGGCCCAGGGCCCGGGAGAACGATATGGCAGGCCAGACACTCTACGACAAGCTGTGGTCGCAGCATCTCGTCAAGGAGCGCGATGACGGCACCGCGCTGATCTACATCGACCGCCAGCTGCTCCACGAGGTGACCTCGCCCCAGGCCTTCGAGGGGCTGCGGCTGGCGGGTCGCAAGCCGTGGCGCATCGATGCCAACCTGGCTACGCCGGACCATAACGTGCCCACCACCCTCAAGGAGCGTGCCGAGGGCAATGCCGGCATCAAGGACCCGGTGTCGCTGATCCAGGTGCAGACCCTGGACGACAACTGCGGCGAGTTCGGCATCGAGGAGTTCAAGATCAACGACCCGCGCCAGGGTATCGTCCATGTGGTGGGTCCTGAGCAGGGCGCCACCCTGCCGGGCATGACCGTGGTCTGCGGTGACTCCCATACCGCCACTCATGGCGCCTTCGGCGCCCTGGCCCATGGTATCGGCACCTCCGAGGTGGAGCACGTACTGGCCACCCAGTGCCTGCTGGCCCAGAAGATGAAGAACATGCAGGTGCGCGTCGAGGGCCAGCTCGGCACCGGCGTCACCGCCAAGGATGTGGTGCTGGCCATCATCGGCCGCATCGGCACCGCCGGCGGCACTGGCTACGCCATCGAGTTCGCCGGCAGCGCCATCCAGGGCCTCTCCATGGAGGGCCGCATGACGGTGTGCAACATGGCCATCGAGGCCGGCGCCCGGGTCGGCCTGATCGCCGTGGATGACACCACCATCGACTACCTGCGCGACCGCCACTACGCTCCCAGGGGCGAGCAGTGGGAGGCCGCCGTGGCCGACTGGCGCGGCCTGGTCTCGGATGCGGACGCCGAGTTCGACAAGGTGGTGGTGCTGGATGCCGCCGAGATCGAGCCGCAGGTCAGCTGGGGCACCAGCCCCGAGATGGTGACCGGCGTTTCCGGCGAGGTCCCCGATCCCGCCGAGCAGGATGATGACACCGTGCGCAACGGCTATACCCGTGCGCTCCAGTACATGGGGCTCTCGCCTCGTCAGAAGATCACCGACATCCGCCTCGACAAGGTGTTCATCGGCTCCTGCACCAACTCGCGCATCGAGGATCTGCGCGAGGCGGCCAAGGTAGCACGAGGCAAGAAGGTCGCCGACTCCATCAAGCTGGCCATGGTGGTGCCGGGCTCCGGCCTGGTGAAGCGCCAGGCCGAGGCCGAGGGGCTCGACAAGGTGTTTATCGAGGCGGGCTTCGAGTGGCGCGAGCCGGGCTGCTCTATGTGCCTGGCCATGAATGCTGACAAGCTGGGGGCCGGCGAGCACTGCGCCTCCACCTCCAACCGCAACTTCGAGGGGCGCCAGGGCTATGGCGGTCGCACCCACCTGGTCAGCCCGGCCATGGCTGCCGCCGCCGCTATCGCCGGTCATTTCGTGGATGTGAGGCAGCTTGCCGCCAACGACGACGCCCAGGCGCAGGAGGCCTGAATCATGAAGAAGTTCGAACGTAGCGAAGGTCTCGTCGCCCCTCTCGACCGGGCCAATGTCGACACCGACCTGATCATTCCCAAGCAGTTCCTCAAGTCGATCAAGCGCACCGGCTTCGGCGTCAACCTGTTCGATGAACTGCGCTATCTGGACGAGGGCTACCCGGGTCAGGACTGCTCTCAGCGGCCGATCAACCCCGACTTCGTGCTCAACCAGCCGCGCTACCAGGGTGCCAGCGTGCTGCTGGCACGGCGCAACTTTGGCTGCGGCAGCTCCCGTGAGCACGCCCCCTGGGCGCTGGAGGACTTCGGCTTCCGGGTGGTGATCGCGCCGAGCTTCGCCGACATCTTCTACAACAACGCCTTCAAGAACGGTCTGCTGCTGGTGACCCTGCCCGAGGAGACGGTAGAGCGCCTGTTCCAGGAAGTCGCGGCCAACGAGGGCTACGCCCTGGACGTGGACCTCGAGAATCAGCGCATCACCACGCCCTCCGGCGAGGTCATCGAGTTCGAGGTGGACCCGTTCCGCAAGCACTGTCTGCTCGAGGGACTCGACGACATCGGCATCACCCTGCAGGACGAGGACGCCATCCGTACCTTCGAGGCGAAGCATCGCGCCGCTCGGCCCTGGCTGTTCCGCGATAGCGCCCAGGCCTGACCCACTCACGCTCTTGCCGCCTGGATGCGGGGCTGATCCGGCGGCAGGCCTGCGAGGAGGCGCTGTGAACCCATCCCTGGGCGCTACCGACGCCATCCCTGGCGTAGGACCTCCTCTTCGGCCTGCCCCCGGCGCCCCGCTGCAAGTCCGGCGGTAACCCGACAAGGAAGACGCAATGACACAGAAGATTCTGGTACTGCCGGGCGACGGCATCGGTCCCGAGATCACCGTCCAGGCCAGCCGCATCCTGGCCGCCTGCCAGGCCCGTGGCCTGGATGTGGAGGTCGAGGAGGGGCTGCTGGGTGGCGCCGCCTACGACGTGCACGGTGAGCCGCTGCCCGCCGAGACCCTCGAGAAGGCCAAGGCCGCCCGTGCCATCCTGTTGGGTGCCGTGGGTGGCCCCAAGTGGGACAGGATCGAGGATCTCGCCAAGCGGCCGGAGAAGGGGCTGCTTGGCGTGCGCAAGCAGTTGGGCCTGTTCGGCAACCTGCGCCCGGCCATCACCTATCCGCAACTGGCCGAGGCCTCCAGCCTCAAGCGTGAGCTGGTCGCCGGCCTCGATATCATGATCGTGCGCGAGCTCACCGGCGGCATCTACTTCGGCCAGCCCCGCGGCATCGAGGAGCGTGACGGCGAGCGCGTCGGCTTCAACACCTACGTCTACTCCGAAAGCGAGATCGAGCGCATCGGTCGCGTCGCCTTCGAGATGGCCCGGAAGCGCAACAAGAAGCTGTGCAGCGTGGACAAGGCCAACGTGCTCGAGGTCACCATCCTGTGGCGCGAGGTGATGGAGCGGCTGGCGCCGGAGTACCCCGACGTCGAGCTCTCCCACATGTACGTCGACAACGCTGCCATGCAGCTGGTACGCGCCCCCAAGCAGTTCGACGTGGTGGTCACCGGCAACATGTTCGGTGACATCCTCTCCGACGCCGCCGCCATGCTCACCGGCTCCATCGGCATGCTGCCCTCCGCCTCACTCAACGAGAGCGGGCAGGGCATGTACGAGCCCTGCCACGGCAGCGCCCCGGATATCGCCGGCCAGGGCATCGCCAACCCGCTGGCCACCATCCTCTCGGTGGCGATGATGCTGCGCTACTCCCTGGACGAGCCAGCGCTGGCGGAGCGCATCGAGGCGGCCGTGGGCAAGGTGCTGGACGACGGCCTGAGAACCGCCGATATTGCCTCCGAGGGCACGCGCACCGTCTCCACCAGCGAGATGGGAGATGCGGTGCTGGCAGCCTTCGAGGCGCTCTGATCTCGATTATTGTGGGAGCCCGATTATTGTGGGAGCCCGATATTGTGGGAGCCCGATATTGTGGGAGCCCGATTTATCGGCGATTGCGGTGGTACAAGGGCGTCTGCCGGCGCCATCGCGCAGAATCTGCGCTCCCACGAAGAGCGATAGCCCTGAGTCGTTACCGGGCCCGCCTGCGAGGCGGGCCCGGTTTCTGTATAATATGTCCCACATTCGATTTCTGGAGGACTTCACATGTTGAAAGTCGGTTTCGTCGGTTGGCGCGGCATGGTGGGCTCGGTACTCATGCAGCGCATGGTGGAGGATGGAGACTTCAAGGGCATCGAGCCGGTCTTCTTCACCACCTCCCAGGTCGGTCAGGCCGGCCCGGATGTGGGAGTGGACGTGCCAGCACTCAAGGACGCCTTCGACCTTGACGCGCTAAGGGCGCTCGACGTGATCGTCACCTGCCAGGGCGGCGACTATACCAAGAAGGTCTACGCTGACCTGCGCCAGGCAGGCTGGAAGGGCTACTGGATCGATGCCGCCAGCACCCTGCGCATGGAAGATGACGCCACCATCGTGCTCGACCCGGTCAACCGCCATGTGATCGATGCCCAGCTGGCCCGTGGCGCCAGGACCTTTGTCGGCGGCAACTGCACCGTCAGCCTGATGCTGATGGGCCTTGGTGGACTGTTCGAGGCGGACCTGATCGAGTGGATGACCTCCATGACCTATCAGGCGGCCTCCGGCTCCGGCGCCAAGCACATGCGCGAGCTTCTCAACCAGATGGGTGGCCTGCGTGACAGCGTGGCCGACGAACTGGCCGATCCGGCCAGCGCCATCCTCGATATCGACCGCAAGGTCACCGCGGCGATGCGCTCGGGTGACTTCCCCACCGATAACTTCGGCGCGCCGCTGGCAGGTAGCCTGCTGCCGTGGATCGACACCAAGCTCGACAACGGCCAGAGCCGCGAGGAGTGGAAGGGCTCCGTGGAGACCAACAAGATCCTCGGTCTCCAGGACAACCCCATCCCCATCGATGGCCTCTGCGTACGGATCGGTGCCATGCGCTCCCATAGCCAGGCCTTCACCATCAAGCTCAAGAAGGATGTGCCTCTGGACGAGATCGAGGATCGTCTGGCCAAGCACAACGATTGGGTCAAGGTGGTGCCGAACGACAAGGAGGCGACCATCCGCGACCTGACGCCCTCCGCCGTGACCGGTACCCTCGGCGTCCCGGTGGGTCGCCTGCGCAAGCTGGCTATGGGTGGCGAGTACCTCTCCGCCTTCAGTGTCGGCGACCAGCTCCTCTGGGGTGCCGCCGAGCCGCTCAAGCGCATGATCGCGATCCTCAAGCAACAGTAATCGCGCCGCTGTGCCAGCGGCCGTTCGACAACGGGGCGTCTCCTTGGGGAGACGCCCCGTTGTCTGTTCGTGAGCGATGCGTGTGTCGCGTCAAGCATCAATGGCTTACGTTGAAGGGCAGTGGGCTCGAGATGACGTTCATGGGCGCAGAGGTAGCAGATTTATGATACATAGGCCGTAAGAAATATATGACATAACGGCCTCGCTTCGGCTGACGTGATGCGTCAGGCTCGCCGACGTCTGCAAGGGAATCTCATGAAACGCAAGCTGACACTCGCCATGCTGCTCTCGCTCTCCGCTGCCAGCCCCATGGCACTGGCCCTTGGGCTCGGAGAGGCGGAGGTGCGTTCCACGCTCAATGCGCCACTGCGCGCCTCGGTTCCCCTGGTTGATGCCGCCGGCATCCAGCCCGGCCTGCTCAACGTCTCGGTGGCCGACGAGCGTGCCTATGCCGCCGCTGGCCTCACGCGCACCCCGCTTGCCGCCAGCGTGAGGCTGTCGGTGGAACGTCGTCAGGGGCGCCTGTTCGTCGATCTCACCAGCGAGCGGCCGGTGCGCGAGCCCTGGCTCGACCTGATGTTGCGCTTCGACTGGCCCACCGGCCAGCAGGTGCGCGAGGTGACGCTGCTTCTTGATCCCCCCAACTACGACGAGATGCCGGCGCTGGTGACCGGCAACCGGCGCGTCGTGGCTTCACCCACGACGACCTCTCCCGCGTCGGCGCAGATGGACCGGCAGCCGGCCGCAGCGCCGTCGCCCCGTCCGGCCGCCACCACGAACCGGGATCCCGCCTGGGTACGCAGCGGCGACACCCTCTGGGGAGTGGCCGGCCGCCTGAGACCGGACAGTGGCATCAGCATGAACCAGATGATGGTGGCGCTGGTGGCGGCCAACCCCGAAGCCTTTCCATCGGGCAACGTCAACGCCATGCGTGCCGGCGTCACGCTGGCGGTCCCCGATCGCGCGACCATCGCCGCACGCTCCGAGGCGGATGCCGACCGCGTCGTCAGCGCCATGAACCAGGCCTGGGCCAATCGCGGCAGTGGTGCCCCTGCCCGTGTTCCGTTGGGTGGCTCGGAGACTTCTCCGGCGAGTGCGGTGGCCAGCGCATCGGAGGCGTCCCCGGCATCCCGGGAGGCCCAGGCTCCCTCCCCCGATGAGGCAGAGGCAGTGGCGTCCACTGAGGACGCCACTGACGAAGAGGCGACGGGTGATGAAGCTGTCCAGGGCGAACCCCAGGCAGCCGATGAAGCCGCTCCCGCACCCCGCTTGACGCTGCTGACAGATGCCCAGTTGGCGGCGGAGCAGGTGCTGGCCGCCGATGCCGAGGGTGTCGATGGTGACAGCTCCGTTGAAGGCGATGTGGATGTGGCTGACCAGGGTGAGGGCGACAGCGAGGTGGTGGCTCGTGTCGAGATCGACCCCGAGTTGCTCGAGGCGCTCTACGGCGAGGGAGAGCTCAGCGAGGACCAGCGCCTGCTGCGCCTGGAAAACCGCTGGCAGCAGAGCCAGGCTCAGCTGGAGGCGGTGCAGGAGGAGCGCGACGAGCTGCAGCAGGAGCTTGGCGATATGCGTGACGAGCTGGCGGCGTTGCGTGACCAGCTGGCTGCCCTGACGGCCGGCGGCAGCGGCGTCGATGCTCCCGGCGGCGGTGGACTCGATGCCACCTCCGGTGAGGATCAGGAGGCCCCCTGGTGGGGCAGTCTCTATCCGGGGGAGCTGGACCGTAACCTGATGCTGGGGGGCGCCGGCCTCGCCGCGCTGCTCGCGCTTTGGCTGGCGGTGCGTCGGCGTCGTGGCAGGGAGGAGGGCGCCTCGCCTGAGGGTGGTGGGGTGCGCGTCGCCATTCCGGGGGCAGCCTCGCCGGTACGCCCATCCACCACGACCGCTGACGATGGCCCGTCTGCCGCCGACGCCTCGCCTGACGATACCGATACCTCGGTACGTGCCAGCCTGCCCCAGGCGGAGGCCATCAACGAGGCCGATATCTTTATCGCCTACGGTCGCTACGACCAGGCACGCGAACTGCTTGAAGCGAACCTGGCCCGGGAGCCCGAGCGGGACGACCTGCGCCTCAAGCTGCTGGGCGTCCACCTGGAGCAGGGCAGTCGCGAGGCCGCCGAGCGCGAGCTGGCCAACCTGCGCGAGGGGGGTAGCCCGGCGGTGATCGAGGAGGCCGAGGGGCTGATGGCACGTCACGGCCTCTCCACCGAGCTGCCTGGGCGCGTCGCCCCCGAACCGCGCGGTGAGCGTGCCGACTTCGGCGAAGCGGCGGCCTTCCCGCCGAGACGCTTCGACCAGCCGGCCGACGCCGATACGGACGAGCCGGAAGCGGAGTCAGGAGCCGAGTCGGGAATCGAGCGCCAGGGCGATCAGGAGCCATCGGCGTCGGCCGCCGAGCCGTCGCCTTACCGACGCCCGGAGGTCGCCGATGATATTGGCGCGATGCCCGATCGCGAGGCCGAGTCAGTGCCAGAGCCAGCGCCCCAGCATGAGCCGGGCCTGGCGCAGGAATCCAGCGATGAAACGGAGCCCGAGCGCAAGCCAGCAGCGGAGTCCGAGGCGGAGCCGGAAGAGGCCTCGCCGTTGCCCGAGGTGGCCACCCGCAGCCTCGACGACGGCCGTGAGGTGATCGACTATCGTCCGCCCAGCCTCGATGCCTCTTCTCCTTCACGGGAGGAGACGCCCATGCAGCCCAGCGTCGATTTTACCCCCGGGGGCCTGGGCGTGGCCGAGAAGGGGGCCGGCTTCGACGAGGGAGAGAGTTTGTCGCGTGGCGATGCCGGCAAGGCGTCCGAGGGGCCGCTCGGTAGTGACTGGGAAGTCGAGGAGGTTTCCTTCCCGCCCCTTCATGCGGATAATGAACGGCTTTCCGTCAGCGCTGCCGAGCGCCTGGCCGAGACCCGTCGCCTGGTCGAGGCCGGCGAAGCCGGCCAGGCCCGAGAACTGCTCGATGAGTTGAGTCGCAGCGACGACCCGGCGATTCGCGACGAGGCCCTGGCGCTGCTCAGACGACTGGATGCCTGATCACCGCATGACCCTCTTTCAACACCTCGATGAACGCACCCCCATGACCGGACGCCTGGCCATGGGGGTCGAGTATGACGGCAGCGGCTACTGCGGCTGGCAGTTCCTCAAGCATGCCCCCTCCGTGCAGGCCTCTCTCGAGGAGGCCCTGGCCAAAGTGGCCAGCACACCGATACGCATTCACGCCAGCGGCCGCACCGACTCCGGTGTCCATGCCACGCGCCAGATCATCCACTTCGATGCCCCGGTGCCGCGTTCCCAGAAGGCCTGGGTGTTCGGCACCAATGCCAACCTGCCGCGCGACATCGCCGTGCGCTGGGTCACCGAGGTGTCCGATGACTTCCATTCGCGTTTCAAGGCCCTGGCACGCCGCTATCGCTACGTGCTGCTCAACCAGCCGAGTCGACCGGTGCTGGAGCGCGCCAACGTGACCTGGTGCCGTGACCCCCTGGACGCCGATGCCATGCACCGCGCCGCCCAGGCGCTGGTGGGCGAGCATGACTTCTCCAGCTTTCGTGCCGCCGGCTGCCAGTCGAAGACTCCCTGGCGCCACCTGCACTTCATCGAGGTGCATCGTCACGGCCCGCTGGTGGTGGTTGACGTCCAGGGCAATGCCTTCCTGCACCACATGATCCGCAATATCGTCGGCGCCCTGGTCACGGTGGGGCGCGGCGAGCGTGGCGACGACTACCTGAGCGAGCTGATGGCGCTGAAGAACCGGCGGCTTGCCGACGTCACCGCCCCGGCCTGCGGCCTGCACTTCGTCGACTCCCTCTACGACGAGAAGTGGGGGCTGCCTCGCGAGCCGCTGGGGCCCAACCTGCTAGCCTTCCTGGGGGAGTGGACCGGCGAGCGAGCCTTGCCGGACTGCCCCATGGTCGAGTTCCGTCGCGGGCGACCGCTGGCCGCCAGCCAGGAGGCCACATGAGCGGACGCACTCGCGTGAAGTTCTGCGGCCTGACCCGTGCCGAGGACGTGGATGCCGCGGTGGCCGCGGGTGTCGACGCCCTGGGCTTCGTGCTCTGGCCCGGCAGCAAGCGTGCCATCGATGAGCAACGGCTCGAGGAGCTCGCCGCCCGGGTGCCGGCCTTCGTCACCCGGGTGGGCCTGTTCGTCGACGCCGACCCCGCGTGGATCGACTGCTGTATGCCCCATCTCGACCTGATGCAGTTCCACGGCAACGAGACGCCGGCCGAGTGTGCCCGCTTCGAGCGTGCCTGGATCAAGGCGCTGCGCATGCGCGACGACCTCGACCTTGGGGCGGCCGCGGAGGAGTATGCCGGGGCTCGGGGGCTGCTGCTCGATGCCTATCGCCCCGGCGTGCCGGGGGGCACCGGCGAGACCTTCGACTGGTCGCGGATCCCCGCAAGCCTGGCAAAACCTGTTATTCTCGCCGGAGGATTGAGCGCGGCCAATGCGGCCGAGGCCATCGCGTCGGTCGCACCCTTCGCGCTTGATGTCTCGGGTGGCATCGAGGCCGCGCCGGGCATCAAGGATGCCACGCGCATGGCGGCCTTCATGGCGGCGGTGCGTGACGGCGACCGGCGCCGCCCCTGAGCGCTGCGCGCCGACTCCGGCACATAGCAAAAGCCCCTGTAACCCCCAAGCCCTTTCCCAATGGCGACCTGTGAGGTGTCTTTCGTGAGCAAGTTCAGTGACCTGACCCGACTGCCGGATGCCCGCGGCCACTTTGGCCCCTATGGCGGCCGGTTCGTCTCGGAGACCCTGAGCTTCGCCCTGGACGAGCTGGAGAAGACCTACCTGAGTCTTCGCGATGATCCGGTATTCCAGGCGGAATTCGACTATGACCTGGCCCACTATGTGGGTCGGCCTTCTCCGCTCTATCATGCCGAGCGGTGGTCGAAGCGGCTCGGTGGGGCGCAGATCTGGCTCAAGCGCGAGGACCTCAACCACACCGGCGCCCACAAGGTGAACAACACCATCGGCCAGGCGCTGCTTGCCAAGAAGAGCGGCAAGCCGCGGGTGATCGCCGAGACCGGTGCCGGCCAGCACGGCGTCGCCACCGCTACCGTGGCGGCACGGCTGGGCCTCGAGTGCGAGGTCTATATGGGCGCCGAGGACATCCAGCGTCAGAAGCTCAACGTCTATCGCATGCGCCTGCTGGGAGCCAACGTGATCTCGGTGGAGTCCGGCACCCGCACCCTCAAGGACGCCATGAACGAGGCGCTGCGCGACTGGGTCACCAATGTCGACAACACCTTCTACATCATTGGTACCGTGGCCGGCCCGCACCCCTATCCGATGCTGGTTCGCGACTTCAACGCCGTGGTGGGTCGCGAGGCACGCCGCCAGTCCTTCGAGGAGTTCGGCAAGCTGCCCGATGCGCTGGTCGCCTGCGTGGGCGGCGGCTCCAACGCCATGGGGCTGTTCTACCCCTTCGTCGAGGATGACGAGGTCGTGATGTACGGCGTCGAGGCCGGCGGCGACGGCGTCGAGACCGGTCGCCACGCGGCGCCGCTCTCCTCAGGCGCGCCGCGCGGCGTGCTGCACGGCAATCGCACCTACCTGATGTCCGACGAGGGCGGCCAGGTCTCCGACACCCACTCGGTGTCCGCGGGCCTCGACTACCCGGGCGTGGGTCCTGAGCATGCGCTCTGGAAGGATGTCGGCCGCGTCAACTACGTGGCCGCCAACGACACCGAGGTGCTCGAGGCGTTTCGCGAGCTGACCCGCGTCGAGGGCATCATGCCGGCCCTGGAGTCTGCCCATGCCCTGGCCTATGCCAAGGTGCTGGCACCGACCATGCGCCCCGACCAGAACATCGTCGTCAACCTCTCCGGTCGCGGCGACAAGGACATCATGACCGTCGCCAAGATCGACGGGATCGAATTCTAGATGACGGGCCAGACCATGAATCGTATCGACCAACGCTTCGCCGAACTCAAGTCCCAGGGACGCCGTGCACTGATTCCCTACATCACTGCCGGCGACCCGTCGCCCGAGCACACCGTGGGGTTCATGCATGCTCTGGTGGAGGCGGGGGCCGACGTCATCGAGCTGGGGGTGCCGTTCTCCGACCCCATGGCCGACGGTCCGGTAATCCAGAAGGCGTGCGAGCGTGCGCTCAAGCATGGCGTGCGGCTCAGCCACCTGTTCGAGATGGTGCGCGAGTTCCGCCAGACCGACACCACCACCCCGGTGGTGCTGATGGGCTACCTCAACCCCATGGAGCGCATCGGCCTGGCTGCCTTCTCCGAGCAGGCCGCGGCGGCCGGCGTGGACGGCGTGCTGGCGGTGGACATGCCTCCGGAGGAGGCCGAGGAGCTCGGGCCGCTGCTCAAGTCCCACGGGCTTGCCTCGATCTTCCTCGTCGCGCCTACCACTTCCGAGGAGCGGGCCGCTACAATATGCGCCCATGGCGAGGGCTATCTCTACTACGTCTCGCTCAAGGGCGTCACCGGCTCCGCCATCCTCAATGCGGCGGATGTGGCCGAGCACCTGGCGCCGCTGCGGCGCATGACCGATCTGCCGCTGTGCGTGGGCTTCGGTATCCGCGACGGCGCCTCCGCCGCCGAGGTGGGCAAGGTGGCCGACGGCGTCATCGTCGGCTCGGCGCTGGTCAGCCGTATTGCCGCCAATGCCGAGACGCCCGAGGCGATTCCCGCCGAGCTCAAGGCGGTATTGGGCGAGATGCGTCAGGCCCTGGACGCCCTGGGCGCTTGAGCCTCGCCACACGAATCGATCCATGCATCCGGGCCCTTCCCGGGTGCCGACACGAACACGGACCCTTTCTGACATGAGCTGGCTAGACAAGATCGTGCCCTCCATCGGGCGTATCCAGCGCCACGACCGCCGCGCAAGCGTACCCGACGGCCTGTGGCGCAAGTGTCCCAAGTGCGAGGCGGTGCTCTACCTGCCCGAACTCGAGAAGCAGCACAACGTCTGCCCCAAGTGCGATCACCACCTGCGCTTGACCGCCCGCAAGCGCCTCGACTGGTTCCTCGACCGTGAGGGCCGCGAGGAGATCGCCGCCGAGGTCGAGCCCGTCGACCGCCTCAAGTTCCGTGACTCGAAGAAGTACAAGGACCGCCTGGCCGCGGCCCAGAAGGAGACCGGCGAGAAGGACGCGCTGATCGCCATGCGCGGCACCCTGGATGGCCTGCCGGTGGTCACGGTGGCCTTCGAGTTCTCCTTCATGGGTGGCTCCATGGGTGCGGTGGTGGGCGAGAAGTTCGTGCGCGCCGCTACCGTGGCCCTGGAGGAGGGCATTCCGCTGATCTGCTTTTCCGCCTCCGGCGGGGCGCGCATGCAGGAGGCGCTCTTCTCGCTGATGCAGATGGCCAAGACCTCGGCGGCGCTGGAGAAACTGAAGCAGGCCGGGGTGCCTTACATCTCGGTACTGACCGATCCCGTCTTCGGCGGGGTCTCGGCGTCGCTGGCCATGCTCGGGGATCTCAACGTGGCCGAGCCCAACGCCCTGATCGGCTTCGCCGGCCCGCGCGTCATCGAGCAGACGGTGCGCGAGAAGCTCCCCGAGGGCTTCCAGCGCAGCGAATTCCTGCTCGAGCACGGCACCGTGGACATGATCGTCCATCGCCGCGATATCCGTCACCGCCTGGGGCGCGTGCTGCGCAAGCTCACTCACCAGCCCGCCATCGGTGAGCCCGAAGCGCCGACACCGGATCTGGTCGATGCGGCCGAGCAGGCACAGGGCCCCGCAACACCCGAGCCCGAAGTCGACGCTCCCGCGGCCGAGGTGCCGGATACCGGCACCGAGGGCGAGGCATCACCGGGTGAGGCGTCATCGGGCGATGATGCGTCCGGTGAACAGCGGCGCTGACGCCTCCATGAACGAGGCGCTGCCCACCACGCTGGACGCCTGGCTGTCCCGTCTCGAGGCCGCCCATCCCGTGGGGATCGACCTCGGCCTCGAGCGCGTGGCCGAGGTCGCCCGGCGCATGGGACTGCTGGCTGACCGCCTGGCCGGGCGGGTGATCACCGTGGCCGGCACCAACGGCAAGGGCTCCACGGTGGCCCTGCTGGAGGCACTTGCCCGCGCTCATGGCCTGACCACGGCGACCTACACCTCTCCTCACCTGATCCGCTACAACGAGCGGCTGCGCCTCGATGGCGCCGAGGCCGACGATGCGACGCTGATCGCCGGTTTCGAGGCGGTTGAGACGGCACGCCTGGCCGGCGATCCGGTAAGCCTGACCTACTTCGAGGTGGGCACCCTGGGGGCGCTGTGGGCGATCTCGCAGCGACCTCCCGACCTCGCCATCCTCGAGGTGGGGCTCGGTGGTCGGCTCGACGCGGTGAACGTGATCGATCCCGACGTGGCGGTAGTGACCACCGTGGCCCAGGATCACGCCGCCTTCCTGGGGACCGACCTCGAGCAGATCGGCCGCGAGAAGGCTGGCATCCTGCGCCCCGGACGCCCCGCGGTGCTGGGCAGCACCACGTTGCCTGCCAGCGTGCGGGAGGTCGCCGAGGCGCTGGGTGCCCCCGTCTACGCCCTGGGCGAGGCCTACGCCTGGGATCCCACTCTTCCCGACCCTGGCCTGCCCCTGGATAATGCCGCGACGGCGCTCCAGGCCTTGAGCCTGGCCGGAGTGTCGCTGGAGGCTGAGGCGTGCCGGCGGGCGCTCTCCGAGGTGCGCCTGCCGGGGCGCATGCAGTGGTGGGGCCAGTGGTGCCTGGATGTCGGCCATAACCCCCACGCGGCCGGCTATCTGGCCGACCGGTTGCGGGCCCGCCCCGGCCGCGGGCGTACCCTGGCGCTGCTGGCCATGCTCGGCGACAAGGACGCTCCCGGCGTGATCGCCGCCCTGGCGCCGGTCGTTGATGGCTGGGTAACCGCGAGCCTGACCGGTGAGCGGGCGCGCAGCGCCGATGAGCTGGCCGAACACCTCGAGGAACAGGGCGAGCGCGTCCTGCATCGCGCCGCTTCGCCCGGCGAGGCGGCGGCCTGGCTGGCCAGCCGGCTGGAAGCCGAGGACCGGGTGCTGGTGTGCGGCTCCTTCTTCACGGTGGGTGAGGTGCTGCAATGGCTGGCGAGTCACGCCCGACCGGGTCAGACTGACACGGACGAGAGCTCCAGGGAGGTAGCCCCGTGAAGTACGGTATGCGAGAGCGTCTCAGCGGCGCCGTGATCCTGATCGCCCTGGCGGTGATCTTCGTGCCCATGCTGTTCGATGAGCCGGCACCCCGGGACGATCGCCCCGAGCCGGTACTGAGTATCGACACTCCCATCGAGGTCGAGCGCCACGATGTTCCCGAGCCGGTGCCGCCGGCCAGCCTGGCGGAGTCGGGCCCGTCCGACGAGATTCCCGAGCCCGATACCCGGCTCACGCCCGACGACGAGGCGAACCCTGCCCCGCTGGCCACGGCGGACGAGGGGCAGTCACCCGAGGAGTCACCCGTCGAGGAAACGGCCACCGCCGAGCCTGCCGTCGACCCCATCGCCGAGCTGGCGCGGGCCGCCGACCAGCGCCTGGCGGAAAGCGCCTCCGCCTCCGGCCAGGGCGACGCCGAGGCGGTGGAGAGTGCCGTGTCAGGAGGCGAGTGGGCCGTTCAGGTGGGCAGCTTCGGGCAGCAGGCCAACGTCGAGCGGTTGCTGAATCAGCTGCGCGACGAGGGCTTCAGCGCCTACAGCCGTCCGCGCGGCAACGACCTCACCACCGTCTACGTGGGACCCTTCGCCAGCTCCGAGGCCGGCGAGCGGGCGGTCGGCGAGGTCAAGACTCGCGTCAACCTGCAGGGACTGCTGGTGCGGGTGAGAGAGTGACATGACCCTGACCTGGCTCGACTGGACCTTCATCGCGCTGCTCGCGGTCACCGGGATCACCGGCCTGCTGCGTGGCCTGGTGCGTGAGGCCCTGGGCCTGGCGGCCTGGATCGTCGCCCTGCTGGCGGCACGTGTGCTGGCGCAGCCGGTGGCCGACCTGCTGGCCGGGGTCATCGACAGCGCCGATGGCCGCCTGGTGCTGGCCTTCGTGTTGGTGATACTGGGCGTGGTACTGGCTTGCGGCATCATCATTCGCCTGCTGCAGGCCGCCGTGGAGTGGGTCGGCATGGGGCTGGTCAACCGGTTGCTGGGGGCCGCCTTCGGGGTGGCCAAGGGGGCGGCGATCCTGGTGCTGGTGACCATCGTGATCGGCCTGACACCCCTCGCCCGGCTCGAGGCCTGGCAGGGCGCGATGCTGCGTCCGCATCTCGAGGAGCTGCGTGACTGGGCGGTGAGCCACTTCGAGGCCTGGGATGGCCGGATTCCCGAGGCGCCAGCGTCGCTCGGCGAGCTCTCCCTGCCGGGCGCCAAGCCGGCCGAGGACGCCACGACCGACAGCGAGACGACGCCCCCCGACAGATGAATTCCGGGCGCCGCCCCTGCGGGGCGCGGCGTCTCTACAAGCAAGTTCCAGTCAGGACTAGCGCAGTTACACAAAGCAAGGGGCGCTGGGGGTAAGCCGAAGAGGAGGTCCTACGCCATGGATGGCGTCGGTAGCGCCCAGGGAAGGGTTCACAGCGCCTCCTCGCAGGCTTGCCGCCACACCAGCCCCGAGCTACCTGCGATAGCCTGGCTACCAGTCAAGGCAAGTAAGTACCAGCAAAGCGAGGTAAGGTGGAATGTGCGGTATCGTGGGCCTGATGGCCAAGCAGGCGGTGAACCAGGGCATCTATGACGCCCTGACGGTGCTCCAGCATCGCGGACAGGACGCCGCCGGCATGATGACCTGGCATGAGGGCCGCTTCCTGCTGCGCAAGAGCAACGGGCTGGTGAGGGATGTCTTCCACACCCGACACATGGCGCGCCTCAAGGGCAGCCTGGGTATCGGCCACGTCCGCTATCCCACCGCCGGCTCCTCCAGCGAGGCGGAATCACAGCCGTTCTACGTCAACTCCCCCTACGGCATCGCCCTGGCTCACAACGGCAACCTGACCAACTCCGATCAGCTCAAGCAGGAGCTGTTCTCCTCCGACCTGCGGCATATCAACACCAGCTCCGACTCCGAGGTGCTACTCAACGTCTTCGCCCACGAGCTGGGCAAGCAGGGGCTGCACCTGGGGCCGGGTGACGTCTTCGACGCGGTGCGACGCGTGCACCGGCGCTGCAAGGGCGGCTACGCCTCGGTGGCGATCATCAACGGCGTGGGCCTGGTGGCCTTCCGCGACCCTCACGGCATCCGCCCGGTGGTGTTCGGCACCCGAGACGAGGGCGCCGGCCAGGAGGTGATGATCGCCTCCGAATCGGTGGCACTCGACGTCGGTGGCTTCGAGCTGCATCGCGACCTGGCCCCGGGCGAGGCGATCTTCGTCGACATGGACGGCGAGATTCACACCCAGCAGTGCGCCGATGCCCCGCAGCTGACCTCCTGCATCTTCGAGCACGTCTACCTGGCGCGCCCCGACTCGATCCTCGATGGCGCCTACGTCTACGGCACCCGCATGCAGATGGGCCGCAAGCTGGGCGATCGCATCCAGAGCGAGTGGCCGGATCACGATATCGATGTGGTGATCCCGATCCCCGACACCTCGCGCACCTCGGCGCTGGAGCTCGCCCAGCACCTCGGCGTGACCTACCGCGAGGGCTTCATGAAGAACCGCTACATCGGGCGGACCTTCATCATGCCGGGCCAGACCCAGCGCCGGAAATCGGTGCGCCAGAAGCTCAATGCCATCGGCATCGAGTTCAAGGGCAAGAACGTGCTGCTGGTCGACGACTCCATCGTGCGCGGCACCACCTGCCGGCAGATCATCCAGATGGCCCGCGAGGCCGGGGCGCGCAAGGTCTATTTCGCCTCCGCTGCGCCGCCGGTGCGCTACCCCAATGTCTACGGCATCGACATGCCGGCGGCCGGCGAGCTGATCGCCCACGGGCGCAGCGAGGCCGAGGTGGGCGAGCTGATCGGCGCCGACCGCATCTTCTATCAGGATCTCGAGGACCTGAAGGCGGCCTGTCGCGAGGTCAATCCCAATCTCGAGGCCTTCGACTGCTCGGTGTTCGATGGCAACTACGTGACCGGTGATATCGACGACGCCTACCTGGCGGCGCTGGAGGCCTCGCGCAATGACGACGCCAAGCAGCAGAGTGCCGGTGACCATGCGCTGGTCGGCACCCACAATCTCGAAGACGATATCGACGACTGAGGGCGACCCGCATGCATGATGAACACGATTCCGCGTCGTCCTGGGCACTCGAGACGCTGGCGATCCGTGCCGGTCACGACCGTACCGGCGAGCAGGAGCATGGCGAACCGATCTTCCCCACCTCGAGCTTCGTCTACGGCAGTGCTGCCGAGGCGGCACGCAAGTTCAGCGGCGAGGAGCCCGGCAACATCTACTCGCGCTTCACCAATCCCACGGTGCGCACCTTCGAGCGTCGCCTGGCGGCGCTGGAGGGGGGAGAGCGCTGCGTGGCCACCAGTTCAGGGATGGCGGCGATCCTCTCCACGGCGCTGGCGCTGCTCAAGGCGGGTGACGAGATCGTCGCCTCGCGCTCGCTGTTTGGCTCCACGGTAAGCCTGTTCGACAAGTACCTGGGCAAGCTGGGCATCACCACTCGCTATGTGGAGCTCTCGGACCTCGCGGCCTGGGAGGCGGCGATCACGCCGGCGACGAAGCTGCTGTTCGCCGAGACGCCCTCCAACCCGCTCTCCGAGGTGGTGGATATCGCCGCCCTGGCCGAGATCGCCCATCGCCACGACGCCTGGCTTGCCATCGACAACTGCTTCCTGACCCCGGCGCTGCAGCGCCCCCTGGCCCTGGGGGCCGACCTGGTGATCCACTCCGCCACCAAGTACCTGGACGGGCAGGGCAGGGCGATCGGCGGTGCCGTGGTGGGGCGCGAAGCCGAGCTGGAGGAGGTGTTCGGGGTGGTGCGCACCTGCGGCCCCTGCCTGAGCCCCTTCAACGCCTGGATCTTCACCAAGGGCCTCGAGACCCTCGAGCTGCGCATGCGCGCCCACTGCGCCAACGCCCAGGCCCTGGCCGAGTGGCTCGAGGCGCATCCCGCGGTGGCCCGGGTCCACTACAGCGGCCTCGCGAGCCACCCCCAGCATGACCTGGCCGCTCGCCAGCAGCGCGGCTTCGGCGCGGTGCTGGGGTTCGAGGTGAAGGGCAGCGAGGCCGAGGGCAGCCGCGCGGCGGCCTGGTCGGTGATCGATGCCACCCGACTGCTCTCGATCACCGGCAACCTGGGCGACGTGAAGAGCACCATCACGCATCCCGCCACCACCACCCACGGGCGCCTCTCCCACGCCCAGAAGTCGGCTGCCGGTATCACCGAGGGGCTGATTCGCGTGGCGGTGGGGCTCGAGGCCCTCGACGATATTCGCAGCGACCTCGCCCGCGGACTCGACGCCCTGGTCTGACCCGACCCTCTCCGTGTCCGCCTGACGCCCGTGCCGCGACTCCCGGCACGGGCGTCGTTGTCTCCAGCGCGGTGTCCCGCAACCAGCGGTTTTTCCGAATGCAGCATTCGGCATTATTCAGCGGACTCGAACGGTCGGCTCGGGTAGGCTGTCCTGCATCGAGAACGGCCCGGGAGGGACCATGTGGCGTAATACCAACCAAGGCTGGGGACTGATCAGCATCCTGCTGCACTGGATCCTGGCGGTCGTCATCATCGGCCTGTTCATCCTGGGCTGGTGGATGACCGACCTGGGCTACTACGACCCCTGGTACAACCTGGGGCCCTGGTGGCATCGATCGCTGGGCATGCTGGTTCTCTTCGCCACCCTGCTGCGGCTGGTCTGGCGCCTGGTCAACCCGACACCACGGGCCCTGGGGCACCCGCTCGAGCGGGCCGCGGCCCATCTGGGGCATCTCGCGCTCTACGTGCTGATGCTGGTGGTGCTGGTCAGCGGTTACCTGATCTCCACCGCCGACGGCAAGGGCATCGCGGTCTTCGATTGGTTCACGGTGCCTGCGCTGATCAGTGACCTGCCCAACCAGGCCAGCCTGGCCGGCGAGGTGCACTGGTACTCTGCCCTGGTCCTGATGATACTGGCCGCGGGCCACGCTGCCGCGGCCCTCAAGCACCATGTCATCGATCGCCACCCGGTACTCAAGCGAATGATCGACCCGCGAGTGAGCCGGCGCTGACCGGTTGCTCAGCAACTATTCCATACTTCCCCGCACCATAAGGAGTCTACGTATGTTCAAGAAGACCGCTATCGCCGCCGCCCTGAGCGCCACCGCCCTGGTGGGTGTCAGCCAGGCCCAGGCCGCCGACTATGCCATCGATATCGACGGCCAGCATGCCTTCGTGCAGTTCAAGATCAGCCACCTGGGCTTCTCCTACCTCCTCGGCAGCTTCGAGAAGTTCGACGGCAGCTTCCAGTATGATCCGGAGAACCTCGAGGACGCCGGTGCCCAGCTCGAGGTCCAGGTCGACAGCCTCAACTCCAACCACGCCGAGCGCGACAAGCACATCCTCAGCGATGATTTCCTGGACGCGGGCGAGTACCCCACTGCCACCTTCGAGTCCACCGGATTCGAGCCGACCGGCGAAGGTGAAGGCGTGCTGACCGGTGAGCTGACCCTGCACGGCGAGACCAACCAGGTCGAGATGCCGGTCACCCTGCTGGGCGAGGGCGAGGACCCCTGGGGCAACTACCGTGCCGGCTTCGAGGGCAGCACCACTCTGGAGCTTGCCGATTATGGCATCGACATGAGCGCCTTCCCCGAAGCGATGCACGAGCTTGAGCTCTATGTCACCTTCGAGGGCATCCGCCAGTAAGGCGTGATCCTTCCGGGCCACGGCCCGTGTCCGCGAGCACCCTCGGTACGCCGGGGGTGCTCGCGTTTGTCATGGAAGCTAGAATAGCCCGCCCTTCCCTCGCCCCGGAGTGATCGTGACCCAACCCAGAGACGACAGTGTGCCCCTCGGTGTGACCCTGTGGCGCCAGACCTGGCCCATGGCCATCGGCGTGCTGGCGCTGCTCGGCTTCCAGCTGGTGGACAGTGCCTTCATCGCCCGGCTGGGTACCTCGCAGCTGGCTGCCCAGTCCTTCACCTTCCCGCTGAGCTTCCTGATCATCGGCGTGCAGGTGGGCATGGGGATCGCCATCGCCGCGCTGATCTCCCGCTCCCTGGGTGCCGGCGAGGCCGCCCGCGCAAGGCGCCTGGGCAGCCTGGTGCTGTTGCTGGGAGCCGTGGTCATCGGCTTGCTGTCGCTGGCGCTGTGGGCCCTGCAGGCGCCGATATTCGCCAGTCTGGGTGCCGATGCGTCGGCTCTCGAGCTGATCCGCGGCTACTGGGCACCCCAGCTGCTTGCCGCCTGGCTGGGGGCGGCCCTCTATTTCGGTTACAGCCTGTTCCGGGCCCATGGCAATACCCGGCTGCCGGGCACCATGATGGTGGTGACCAGCCTGGTGAACCTGGTGCTCGACCCGCTGCTGATCTTCGGGGTGGGGTCCTGGGAGGG
>NZ_JAJSPA010000079.1:0-1906 GCF_021282295.1 Halomonas sp. G15
GTAAGCGGCCATTCTGGCGCGTGGTTTCCCGAGGTGGCCTGCCCCCCTACGCTGATCCCGTCATCCACCGACGGAGAATCAGTTCCCATGTCGAAGCGACGCCACTCCCGCCACCCCGCCTCGCAATGGCAGGCCTGGGTCGACGAGCAGTCCCGTAGCGGCCTTTCCCAGCAGGCCTTCTGCCGCCAGACAGGGATCCCCGTCAGCTCCTTCAAGCTCTGGAAGCGGCGACTGGCCGGCGAGGCGCCAATGCCTTATCACATGGCTGCCGAGTCGGCGCTCTTCGCACCCGTGTCAGTGCCGGAGGAGGATGCCGTCGATGATGCGCCTCGCGGCTGGGAGATCGAGCTCGACCTGGGCGATGGTGTCTGTCTGCGCTTTCGCCGGGGGGCATGATGCGCCCGCCGATCACGCTCTGGCTGTGCACCCAGCCCACCGACATGCGTTGCTCGTATGATGGCCTGGCCGCCCTGGTTCGCCGACAGCTGGGCCAGAATCCGCTGAGCGGCCACGGTTTCATCTTCATCAACCGCCGGCGCACCCAGCTCAAGTGCCTGTACTTCCAGGCCGGCGGCTACTGCGTGTGGAGCAAGCGCCTGGAGCGCGGGCGTTTCGCCGCTTTGTCGGTCTCCTCAGGCCAAGCCATCACGCTCAGCCCTGCCGAGTTCGAAGCGCTGATCGAGGGGCTCGACCTGGTGGTCACGAAACGCCGCAAACGCTGGCATCCCAAGGTGTCAGCAGCCTGATGGCATGGTAAAATAACCGTCTGATTCATCGGGAATTATTACCTCGTGACAACGCTTTCTCTGGAACAGAAATACCAGCAGACCCTGGCCGATAACTCGGTCCTCAGGGCAGAGAATGCGTCGCTCCAACGCCAGCTCGACTGGTTCAAGCGGCAGCTGTTCGGTCGCAAGTCGGAGCGCCTGCTGACCATCGACCCGGCTGTGCAACAGAGTCTGCTCGGTAGCCTGCAGGATCTGCCGGCGGCTCCACCACCCGAACCGGATGACGATACCCCACCCGCCAAGACGCCGCCGCGCAAGACGCGCCAGAATGCCGTCAACGACACCGGACTACGTTTCGACGATTCGGTACCGGTCAAGGTCATCGAGGTGGCGCCCGAGCTGCCGGAGGGCGTGACGCAGGACGACATCGAGGTGATCGCCACGCGCAGCACCTTCCGTCTGGCGCAGCGCCGGGCCAGCTTCGAGGTGCTGGAGTATCGCTGCCCGGTGGTCAAGGTCAGCAAGGCGTCGCAGCCCCAGGCAACGCCGGCGCCGGCCACGCTGTTCGACGGCTCCCTGGCCGACGTCAGCTTCATCGCCGGCCTGCTGGTCGACAAGTTCTGCTACCACCTGCCGCTCTACCGCCAGCATCAGCGCCTGCAGCAGGCCGGCATCCAGCTCAGCCGCACCACGCTGACCCAGCAGGTGGCGCGGGCCGCGGCGTTGTTGTCGCCGATCCACCTGGCCCAGCTGGAGCACGTGCTGCAAAGCCAGGTGCTGGCCATGGACGAGACGCCGGTCAAGGCGGGCCGCAAGGCCAAGGGCAAGATGCAGGAGGCGTGGTTCTGGCCGCTGTATGGCGACCACGACGAGATCAGCTTCACCTTCTCCCCATCACGTGCCAAGGCCCACATCGACACGGTGCTGGGCAACCATTTCGAGGGCGTGCTGCTGACCGACGGCAACGCCTCCTACGCCCGCTATGCCGAGAAGCGCCCGGGAGTGACCCACGCCGAATGCTGGGCGCACACCCGTCGCCACTTCGAGAAGGCACAGGGAACCGATGACGCGGTCGAGGACGGCCTGCTGCGTATCGCTGGGCTCTACAAGACCGAGACCTGGATCCGTGAGAAAGGCCGCGAAGGACCCGACAAGCTCAAGGCACGCACCACCTACAG
>NZ_JAJSPA010000080.1:0-1683 GCF_021282295.1 Halomonas sp. G15
CCCCCAGTGTCAGGATGACTGTCGTGCCCTCTGATACCCTGTTCCTATAAATCGATCAGGGGGCGAAAGGAGACACTCATGCCTCGTTACTCAGAGGAGCGCCGGCAAGCCGTGGTCACCAAGCTGCTGCCTCCCCACAACCTCTCCCCACAGGTAATCGCGGAGCAGGAGGGGATCTCGCTGGGCACCGTCTACAAGTGGCGCAAGGAAGCCCGTGCCGAAGGGCGCTGTCTGCCGGATGCTCTGGGCAAGGGCGCCGATGGCTGGTCGTCCAAGGATAAGTTCAGCGCCGTGATCGAGACCGCCTCGATGAACGCTCAGGAGACCGCGGAATACTGCCGTCGCCGGGGCGTCTATCCCGAGCAGCTGGAGCGGTGGCGCCATGACTGCGAGCAGGCTGCCAGTCTCTCGCACTCGGAACGCCAGCGTGAAGCCGACGCGGCCAAGCAGCAGCGCAAGCGCATCAAGGCGCTGGAAAAGGAGCTCGCCCGCAAGAACGAGGCCCTGGCGGAGACCGCAGCGTTACTGGCCCTCAGAAAAAAGGCGAGGGCGATCTGGGGGGACGAGGACGCATGATCAGCACCCCAGATCGCCAACGCGCCATCGCGCTGATCGAAGAGGCCAGGGCCCAGGGAGCACGCCTGGAGGCCGCCTGCCGAGAGCTGGGCATCACCGCCAGGACGTACCAGCGCTGGACACGCGGCGGCGAGCTGCACGAGGACCAGCGCCCTTTGGTCGACCGGCCGGTGCCGGCTAATGCGCTGACACCGGCCGAAGAACAGGAGATCCTCGACGTGTGCCACCGCCCTGAGTACGCCAGCCTGCCGCCAGAGCAGATCGTGGTGCGCTTGTTCGACGAGGAGCAGCGCTACCTGGCCTCATCCTCGTCGTTCTACCGCGTGATGCGCAAGCACCACGAAATGGTGCATCGGGGCCGTGCCAAGCCACCTCAACGCCGCGCCAAGCCCACGACCTACCAGGCCACGGCGCCGAACCAAGTGTGGTCGTGGGATTGCACGTGGTTGGGCGGCCCGATCAAGGGGCAGCACTACTACCTGGTCATGATGGTCGACATCTTCAGCCGCAAGATCACCGGTTGGGAGGTGTTCCTGGCTGAGTCGGCCCACAACTCCCGCACTGTACTGGAGCGGGCCGTGCTGGGCGAGCGGATCATTGACCAACCGCTGGTGCTTCACGCGGACAATGGCAGCCCCTTCAAGGGCGCCACGTTGCTGGAAAAGCTGCATGAGCTTGGCATCACACCGTCCTTCAGCCGGCCGCGAGTCAGTAACGACAATCCTTACTCGGAGGCGCTGTTCCGGACCTGCAAATACCGGCCCTGTTACCCCGTCGATGGGTTCGCCACGCTCGACAACGCCCGCGAGTGGGTGGCTGGCTTCGTGCAGTGGTACAACCACGAGCACCGGCACAGCGGCATTCGCCTGGTGACACCGGCACAGCGCCATGCGGGCGAAGACGCTGCGGTGTTGGCCAAGCGCCACGTCATCAATCAGGCGGCGCGTGACACCAACCCTGCGCGATGGAGCGGCAAGACTCGCAACTGGACGCCGATCGGTACCGTGTCACTCAACCCGGAGCGGGAGCTCCATGTCACCGTCGCCGAACCAGAAAAGCAGGTGGCGTGAATGATCTCAGAGGCGACAGATTCCTTGACAACTACCG
>NZ_JAJSPA010000081.1:0-1588 GCF_021282295.1 Halomonas sp. G15
GACATATCGGTAAGGAGGTGATCCAGCCGCAGGTTCCCCTACGGCTACCTTGTTACGACTTCACCCCAGTCATGAACCACACCGTGGTGATCGCCCTCCGAAGTTAGGCTAACCACTTCTGGTGCAGTCCACTCCCATGGTGTGACGGGCGGTGTGTACAAGGCCCGGGAACGTATTCACCGTGACATTCTGATTCACGATTACTAGCGATTCCGACTTCACGGAGTCGAGTTGCAGACTCCGATCCGGACTGAGACCGGCTTTTCGGGATTAGCTCCACCTCGCGGCTTCGCAACCCTTTGTACCGGCCATTGTAGCACGTGTGTAGCCCTACTCGTAAGGGCCATGATGACCTGACGTCGTCCCCACCTTCCTCCGGTTTGTCACCGGCAGTCTCCCTAGAGTTCCCGACCGAATCGCTGGCAAATAGGGACAAGGGTTGCGCTCGTTACGGGACTTAACCCAACATTTCACAACACGAGCTGACGACGGCCATGCAGCACCTGTCTGTGCGTTCCCGAAGGCACCAATCCATCTCTGGAAAGTTCGCACGATGTCAAGAGTAGGTAAGGTTCTTCGCGTTGCATCGAATTAAACCACATGCTCCACCGCTTGTGCGGGCCCCCGTCAATTCATTTGAGTTTTAACCTTGCGGCCGTACTCCCCAGGCGGTCGACTTATCGCGTTAACTGCGCCACAAAGGTCACAAGGACCCCAACGGCTAGTCGACATCGTTTACGGCGTGGACTACCAGGGTATCTAATCCTGTTTGCTACCCACGCTTTCGCACCTCAGCGTCAGTGTCAGTCCAGAAGGCCGCCTTCGCCACTGGTATTCCTCCCGATCTCTACGCATTTCACCGCTACACCGGGAATTCTACCTTCCTCTCCTGCACTCTAGCCTGACAGTTCCGGATGCCGTTCCCAGGTTGAGCCCGGGGCTTTCACAACCGGCTTATCACGCCGCCTACGCGCGCTTTACGCCCAGTAATTCCGATTAACGCTCGCACCCTCCGTATTACCGCGGCTGCTGGCACGGAGTTAGCCGGTGCTTCTTCTGTGGGTGATGTCCTCCCTCGAGGGTATTGGCCCCGAGGATTTCTTCCCCACTGAAAGTGCTTTACAACCCGAAAGCCTTCTTCACACACGCGGCATGGCTGGATCAGGCTTTCGCCCATTGTCCAATATTCCCCACTGCTGCCTCCCGTAGGAGTTCGGGCCGTGTCTCAGTCCCGATGTGGCTGATCATCCTCTCAGACCAGCTACGGATCGCAGCCTTGGTGAGCCATTACCTCACCAACTAGCTAATCCGACATAGGCTCATCCGATAGCGCAAGGTCCGAAGATCCCCTGCTTTCTCCCGTAGGACGTATGCGGTATTAGCCTGGGTTTCCCCAGGTTATCCCCCACTATCGGGCAGATTCCTATGCATTACTCACCCGTCCGCCGCTCGACGCCTGGAAGCAAGCTTCCATCGTTTCCGCTCGACTTGCATGTGTTAGGCCTGCCGCCAGCGTTCAATCTGAGCCATGATCAAACTCTTCAGTTTAAGATCATAAGTGCTTGAAGTAGCACCAAACTTGGCTCAA
>NZ_JAJSPA010000082.1:0-1546 GCF_021282295.1 Halomonas sp. G15
GTAACTATTCAGGTGGCTGCGGATGGGGTATCGCCAACCAGCTGATTTTTCTGGCATAGTGCACAGCATCATTCGGCACACCTATGCGGTGATATGACCATCAGCGATATCAACGTCGACGAGGCCCTGGAGCGGGTCCGGCAGCAGCTCAAGGAAGACCAGACGGTCTCGCCGTCGCTGCGTGCGGCCATCGATGTCCTGATGCTGCTGGTCAAGCTGATGGCCGACCGACTGGCCACCAGCAGCCGCAACAGCAGCAAGCCACCGTCCCAGGACCCCAACCGCCAGCGCCGCACGCGCGCCAAAGGCGAGCGGCGCCCCGGCGGACAACCGGGGCATGAGGGCAAGACGTTGGCGCCGGTGACGGACCCCGACGAGGTGGTCAAGCTCCGCGTCGATCGTCGGCAACTCCCCAAGGGGCGCACTTACCGCCCGGTGGGTGTTGAAACGCGCCAAGTGCAGGACATCGTGATCCAGGCCGTGGTCACCGAGTACCAAGCCGAGGTTCTTGAAGACGATAAGGGACAACGCTACGTGGCGCCGTTTCCCGAGGGTGTGACGCGGCCCATCCAGTATGGCCCTCGCCTCAAGGCGCATGTCGTCTATCTCTCCCAGTATCAGCTGTTGCCCTATGCCCGTATCCGCGAGTTGCTGACGTCCCAGTGCGGTCTGGCGCTGAGCACCGGCACCCTGTTTGCTTTCAACCAGGAGGCCTACCAGCGGGCCGAGGCGTTCGCCGAGTGGGTGATCCCGGCGCTACGCGAAGCGGCTACCGTGCATGCCGATGAGACCGGGATGCAGGTCGGCGGCAAGCGCTACTGGCTTCACAGTGCCTCCAACGAGGCCCTGACCTGGTTGGCCCCACACGCCAAACGCGGTCAGGAGGCGATGGACGCCATCGGCGTATTGCCCTTCGTGAATGGTGTGCTGGTGCATGATCACTGGAAGCCCTACTACCGCTACTCGGATTGCCGGCACGCCCTGTGCAATGCCCACCACCTGCGGGAATTGACGGCGGCCTGGGAGAACGATGGCCATGCATGGGCTAAGGCGCTGCATGACCTGCTGCTGGACATGCGTCGCGCCGTGGAGGCGGCGGATGGCAGGTTATCGGCCGATGAGACGCGCGCTTGGCGACAGCGTTACCGAGACTGTTTGGCAAAAGGGGACGCCGAGTGCCCACCGCCGGTCACACCACCCTCTGGAACACGAGGCCGGGTCAAGCGCACTAAGTCGCGCAACCTGCTGGAACGCCTCCGGGCGTACGAGGACGACGTGCTGCGTTTCCTCGACGACCCTGCCGCTCCCTTCACCAATAATCAGGGGGAGCGGGATCTGCGGATGACCAAGGTTCAGCAGAAGATCTCGGGCTGTTTTCGCTCCTGGGAGGGCGCTGAGATCTTCTGCCGCATGCGTAGCTTTCTCTCGACCGCCGTCAAGCAAGGGGTAGCGGCGCATACCGCACTGGAGCAACTGTTTGCGGGGGAGGTGCCAGCCTTCATGCAGCAAGAAGCCCCGACTCAGCCAACCGGTGCTGAATAGTTAC
>NZ_JAJSPA010000083.1:0-1477 GCF_021282295.1 Halomonas sp. G15
GATCCTCGCCCCGCTGGCGGCGGCCTGGCTGACCGAGCGCCTGGCCAGACGCCATGCCGCCGTCCGCCGCCTGGTGGCGGGCCTGGGCTGGCTGCCCGTGCCGCTGCTCGCCGCGGTGCTGCTACTGGTAGCGGCGACCCAGGTTGCCGGCATGGAAGGGGTGAGCGGGGTGTTGCTGCAGGTGCTGCCGCTCTTCGTCGGCTACCTGGCGCTGGCGGCACTGCTGGGGCTGACGCTGGGGCGGCTCTTCGGGCTTTCGCCGCCGGCGGCCAGGACCCTGACCTTCAGTCTCGGCACCCGCAACTCCTTCGTGGTGCTGCCCATTGCCCTGGCGCTGCCACAGGGCTGGCAGGCCGCGGTGGTGGTTGTCGTCTTCCAGTCGCTGGTGGAACTCTTCGGCATGCTGGCCTTCCTGCGCTTCGTGCCGGGCCGGCTGATTCCCGACCGTTAGGTCGGCGGTAGCGGCGGGGATGGTCGCTGTGAAGGAGGGCGCCTTGCCGTCATGCCCGGCGTCGAGTGGCGAGCGTCGCGGTCACCGGCGCCGCAGGCCCCACATGAAGTAGGCGCCGCCCAGCAGCGAGGCCACCAGGCCGGCGGGGATCTCCGCGGGGAACAGCAGCTGGCGGCCCAGCCAGTCCGCCAGCACCATCAGCAGGGCGCCGATCAGCGTGGCCCCCAGCAGGTGGGCGCGGGCCCGGGAGAAGCCCGCCAGCCGGGCCATATGGGGGGCCAGCAGGCCGACGAAGGAGAGCGGGCCCACCACCAGGGTGGCGCAGGCTGTCAGCAGCGCGACCAGCAGCAGCAACGCCAGCCGGGCCCGCGCGACCCTGACTCCCAGGGCCGCGGCCGTGGCCGCCCCCAGCGGCAGGATATCCAGCCAGCAGGCGAAGGGGCGCGCCGCCAGGGCCAGCGCCACGGCGAGGCCCGCCACCACTGTCGCGCTGACGGGGTCGACGTAGTAGGTGGAGCCCGAGAGCCAGGCGATGACCTGCTGGCCGCGAGGGTCGCCGCCGGCCAGCACGATGGCGCGCACGGCGTCGAACAGGGCGGTGATCGCCACGCCGCTGAGCAGCAGCCGTTCGGGCACGAAGCCGCTGCGCCGGTTGAGCACGACCAGCACGGCGAGGCTTGCCAGCGCCCCCAGGGTGCCGGCGGTGACCAGGACCAGGTTGTCGGGGGCGGGCAGCAGGAAGAGCGCCGCGATCAGGGCGATGGCGCTGCCGCCGCTGATGCCGAGCACCTCGGGGCTCGCCATGGGATTGGCGGTGAGGCGCTGGATCAGGGTGCCGGCGACCGCCAGCATCACCCCGCTGGCCGCGGCGGCCAGCAGCCGCGGCCAGCGCCACTCAAGCACCGCCTCCTCAACAGTGGCGAACCAGCCGTCGGCCGCCTGGCCCACCAGCAGGGCGAGCAGCAGGGCGACGACAAGGCCCAGGGCCAGTCCCGCGGCCAGGCGTCCGGGGGCGGGGTGGCGCGG
>NZ_JAJSPA010000084.1:0-1471 GCF_021282295.1 Halomonas sp. G15
CACCCACCCCGGCGAGTGCTTCGCGGTGTGCTGCGAGGCCTTCTTCACCGCCCCCGACCTGTTGCATGATGCCTATCCGGCGCTCTTCGCGCTGCTCGGCCGCTACTTCCGCCAGGCGCCGCTGGCCCGCCTGCCGGCCGAGTATCACGCGCGACCGCTCGCGGCCCATCCCGAGCGCCACTGACCCACCGCCCGTCCCCAGGAGGCGCCGATGATCGACCTGCGCAGCGATACCGTCACCCGTCCCAGCGCCGCCATGCGCGACGCCATGCACGCCGCCCCGGTGGGCGACGACGTCTGGGGAGACGACCCCAGCGTGGCGCGCTTCGAGGCCGCCGTGGCCGAACGCGCCGGCAAGGCCGCCGCCCTGCTCTTCCCCAGCGGCACCCAGAGCAACCTGGCCGCCCTGCTCGCCCACTGCCAGCGTGGCGACGAGTACCTCGCCGGCCAGCAGGCCCACACCTACAAGTATGAGGGCGGCGGCGCCGCGGTGCTTGGCGGCATCCAGCCCCAGCCGCTGGAGCACGCCGAGGACGGCTCGCTGCCCCTGGAGCGCATCCGCGCGGCGATCAAGCCCGACGACTTCCACTTCGCCCGCACCCGCCTGCTGGCGCTGGAGAACACCATCGGCGGGCGCGTGCTCGACCCAGACTACGTGGCGGCGGCCACCGCGCTGGCCCGGGAGCACGGCCTCGCCACCCACCTCGACGGCGCCCGGCTGTTCAACGCCGCGGTGGCAAGCGACACCTCACTGGATGAGCTCTGCGCGCCCTTCGACTCGGTGTCGCTGTGCTTCTCCAAGGGGCTAGGCGCCCCGGTGGGCTCGGCCCTGGCGGGCTCCCGCGAGCTGATCGACAGCGCCCGGCGCTGGCGCAAGGTGCTGGGCGGCGGCATGCGCCAGTCCGGCATCATCGCCGCCGCCTGCCACCATGCGCTGGACCACCACGTGGCCGACCTCGCCGGCGACCACCGCCGCGCCGCACGCCTGGCCGCGGGAATCCGCACGCTGCCCGACCTCGAGGTCGACTACCAGGCCACCAACATGGTGTTCCTGCGCGTCCCCGAGAGCCACATCGCCCCGTTGCGCGCCTGGCTCGCCGCGCGGGGAATCCTCGTCGAGCTGCTCTACGCCACCCGCCTGGTGGTCCACCGCGACCTCGACGACGACGCCATCGAACAGGTCCTCGAGGCGCTGGGCGAGTACTTCACCCGCCGCTGAGCTCGCGCTCGGCGAGCAACCAGCGCCACACGCGCCGGGCGTCGTCGCCGACCTCGCGGCGGCTCGGTCGCACCAGCCAGAAACGCTCCGCGCAGGGCAGGCCGGGGCCGAAGGGCACCACCAGATCGTCGCGCTCGACCAGCAGGCGGCGATGGGCCAGGGCGACCCCGACACCCCGCGCGGCCAGCGCCAGCGTCATCACCTGGTTGTCGCAGGCCAGCGAGTCGCAGCAGCGCTCGAGCCCGCCCACTC
>NZ_JAJSPA010000085.1:0-1425 GCF_021282295.1 Halomonas sp. G15
CGGGTCTATTCCCAGCGACTGGTCGCCCAGTTAAGACTCGGTTTCCCTACGCCTCCCCTATACGGTTAAGCTCGCCACTGAAAATAAGTCGCTGACCCATTATACAAAAGGTACGCGGTCACAGAACGCGTCTGCTCCCACTGCTTGTACGCATACGGTTTCAGGATCTATTTCACTCCCCTCTCCGGGGTTCTTTTCGCCTTTCCCTCACGGTACTGGTTCACTATCGGTCAGCCAGGAGTATTTAGCCTTGGAGGATGGTCCCCCCGTCTTCAGTCAAGGTTTCTCGTGCCCCGACCTACTCGATTTCACATGATCAGATTTTCGACTACGGGGCTGTCACCCACTATGGCCGCGCTTCCCAACGCGTTCGTCTAATCAGTCACATGCTTAAGGGCTGGTCCCCGGTCGCTCGCCGCTACTGGGGGAATCTCGGTTGATTTCTTTTCCTCAGGGTACTTAGATGTTTCAGTTCCCCTGGTTCGCCTCCCGACACCTATGTATTCAGTGCGGGATACCCAGCTTATGCTGGGTGGGTTTCCCCATTCAGAAATGCCCGGGTCACAGGTTGTTTGCCACCTCGCCGAGCCTTATCGCAGGCTTCCACGTCTTTCATCGCCTCTGGCTGCCTAGGCATCCACCGTATGCGCTTCATCGCTTGACCATATAACCCCAAAGGGTCTGGTCCGCGATGACACACGACATTGCCGGATACGCTTGAGACGTATCTCGTGTCCTTTCCTTGCGGAAAGAACGTTTGTCAGCATGAATCACATTGTTAAAGAGCAGACTGTCAATCGACAGTCATAAACCGGTCATTGCGCTGTGCAAGGATGGCTTATGACTGCGGATCCGATCAGGTAAGACTGTGGGAGTGGGAGATGGTGGAGCCTAGCGGGATCGAACCGCTGACCTCCTGCGTGCAAGGCAGGCGCTCTCCCAGCTGAGCTAAGGCCCCGAAGATAATTTGTGTGAGACAAGGCGCTTCGATGCGACGCATAGCCTGCTATGCGAGTATCGGAGTAACGCAGTATCACGCAAATTTGGTGGGTCTGGGCAGATTTGAACAAACCCCGCGACCTCACCCTTCTCTTTATGAACCCCAGGGGGTGCGCTCTAACCAACTGAGCGAGAGAATGGTGGGTCTGGGCAGATTTGAACTGCCGACCTCACCCTTATCAGGGGTGCGCTCTAACCAACTGAGCTACAGACCCGAAGGTCACGCTGGGCCTATACCCAAACAGTCTTTTGCTCTGGTCGATCAGGTAATTCATTGTGAGCACTTGCCGACAGTCGGGGACATATCGGTAAGGAGGTGATCCAGCCGCAGGTTCCCCTACGGCTACCTTGTTACGACTTCACCCCAGTCATGAACCACACCGTGGTGATCGCCCTCCGAAGTTAGGCTAACCACTTCTGGTGCAG
>NZ_JAJSPA010000086.1:0-1338 GCF_021282295.1 Halomonas sp. G15
TAAAGTGGACCCCATCGTCAAGACAGAAAACGTCCCGATTTAAGTTATCGTCTCGGCCTTGGCTGCAGCTGCACAGCGCTGCCCTGTGTCATGGTCCTGAGCGGTGTCACGTTGATGACCAAAGTGATCGGGAATGGCGGCACCGCCGCCAGTCCCCAACGCATACACGGTGTCCGGGGTCTGGTTCTCCAGCGACTGGTGAGGCCGCTGGGCGTTGTAGAACGAGAAGTACGCGGATAGGCCGAGGGTCAGCTCTCCCAAGCTCGCATAGCCCTTCACATACACGTCCTCGTACTTGACCGTCCGCCATAGCCGCTCGACGAAGATGTTGTCGAACGCGCGCCCACGGCCGTCCATGCTGATGGCGACGCCGGCTTGCTTGAGCACCCCCGTGAAGGCCTGGCTCGTGAACTGCGAGCCTTGGTCACTGTTGAAGATCTCCGGCGTGCCATGTAGCCGCAGGGCGCTTTCCAAGGCGTCGACGCAGAAGGACGCCTCCATGGTATTGCTCACCCGCCAGCTGAGCACCTTGCGGCTATACCAGTCGATGATGGCGACCAGGTACACGAAGCCGCGCGCCACCCGAATGTACGTCACATCGGTACTCCACACCTGATTGGGGCGTGTGATCGACACGCCGCGCAGCAGGTACGGGTAGACCTTGTGCTCAGGATGCGGCCGGCTGGTCATGGGGCCCGGCGCCATACCTGCCAACCCCATGCCGCGCATCAGCCGCTGCACGCGCTTGCGATTGACGCGAAAGCCAGGGCGACCGAGTTCCACGACCATCCGGCGGCTACCGTAGAACGGCCATTGCGTGTAGATCTCATCGATCGCATGGCAGAGTTCGACATCCTGCTCGGAAGGCTCCGTTGGCTGCCGTTGAGCGTAAACGGTGGACCTGGCGACCCCTGCCAGGGCGCACTGGCGGAGCAGCGGCACTCGGTCGGCCGCGTCGATCCAGCCGCGGCGGATCATGGCAGGTTGATTCCGGATTTTTTTTTCAGCCAGTCGAGCTCCATCTTCAGACGGCCGATTTCCCCGTAGAGCTTCTCGTCTGACTGGTACTCGGGCTTTGGCTTTGGCCCGCGCTTCTTGTCGAACAAGGAGGCGGAGTCCGCCAGGAGGGCCTTCTTCCACTGACCGACCTGCACAGGGTGGACACCGAATTCCTGAGCGATTTCGTTCGCCGTCTTCAGGCCACGGACAGCCTCCAGGGCGACCTTGGCCTTCAGCTCCGGTGAGTGGGTGTTACGTTTCTGTTTCGACATCTCTGGTCCCTTCGAAATCGGCCTCGGCATATCTTAAACCAGTGTCTTGATTTCAGGGTCCACTATA
>NZ_JAJSPA010000087.1:0-1335 GCF_021282295.1 Halomonas sp. G15
TCGGTAGCGCCCAGGGATGATGAGATGGTCTCCTCCCTCTTTAGCGGCGTCGCAATGCGCCAGAATGGAAGAGACATCCATTCAAGGATCGGGCGATCCGAAGGAGGAGACCATGAATCAGCATACTGTCATCGGCCTGGACCTGGCAAAGTCCAGCAACGCGGTGGTGGCCCTGAGTGGTCAGGGGCGAAAGCTATGGCGCAAGACGCTGACCCGCTCGAAACTCTTGCCCTTCCTGGCCCAGCAGGATCCCTGTTTAATCGCGCTGGAAGCGTGCTCGGGCGCCCACCATGTGGCCCGCCAGCTACAGCAACAAGGGCACCAGGTGGTGCTGTACCCGCCGGCGCATGTGAAGGCGTATCTGCGCGGCCAGAAGAACGACTACAACGATGCCTTGGCACTGGCAGAAGCCGCTCAGCATGGCCGTATCCGACCGGTAGCCGTCAAGACGGTTGAGCAGCAGGACGCTCTGCTGATCGTTCAGCAGCGCCGGCAGCTGAAGGAGGAGCAGACCCGGCTCGGCAACCGGATTCGTGCTCTGCTGGCTGAGCGCGGGGTGGTGCTGCCTCAAGGCGTTACAGCGCTGCGGCGTGGCATCCCGAGGATTCTGGAAGATGCGGAGAACGGCCTGAGTATCACGGCACGCCAGCTGTTGGAGCGCGTCTATCAGCGCTACCTGGTGCTGCTCGACGAGCTGGCGTGGTACGACACGCAGCTTCAGTGCCATGCGCGGGAAGATGCGACCTGTCGACGGTTATGCGAGATGCCGGGGGTCGGGCCCATCGTTGCCAGCGTGCTCCAGGGCTGGATGGGCGATGGCCGCCAGTTTTCACGCGGTCGGGACGCGTCTGCCGCGCTGGGCCTGGTACCCAGGCAGTACAGCACGGGCGGCCGCGATGTCCTGCTGGGCATCAGTAAGCGTGGCGATCGCTATGTGCGATCCCAAGTCGTCAACGGCGCGCAGGCCGTGTTGCGATGCGCGGAAGGCAAGGAGGACGCCCTCAGCCGCTGGGTGGTGCGCCTCAAGGCCCGCGCCGGACACAACAAGACGGTGATTGCGCTGGCCAACAAGCTAGTACGCATCGCCTGGGTGATCGTCGCCCGCGGCGAGCAGTACCGGCCACAGCCCATCGACTGCCATGGCTAAGTGATGATGACAGCCGCATCACGTTGAACATTCACTGACGGAGGTTCCCGCCCAGGTTGCGAAGGCAACGATCACGCGATGTCACGACAGGTCAGACCGGCGTGCTGAAAACCTGATGAACCCACCGGCTCACGAAGCCTAAGGGATGATAAGGACGGTGCGCGCGGATACTCATCGAGGCCAGAGGC
>NZ_JAJSPA010000088.1:0-1326 GCF_021282295.1 Halomonas sp. G15
ACGGTCAGGAAGTCATCGATGCCACGCTTCCAGGAAAAGCCTCTAAGCTTCAGATACAGTGGGACCGTACCCCAAACCGACACAGGTGGTCAGGGTGAGAATCCCAAGGCGCTTGAGAGAACTCGGGTGAAGGAACTAGGCAAAATGGTGCCGTAACTTCGGGAGAAGGCACGCCGCGTTAGTGTGAAGGCCCTGCGGCCGGAGCACGAGGCGGTCGAAGATACCAGGTGGCTGCAACTGTTTATTAAAAACACAGTACTCTGCAAACGCGTAAGCGGACGTATAGGGTATGACGCCTGCCCGGTGCCGGAAGGTTAAGTGATGGTGTTAGCGCAAGCGAAGCTCTTGATCGAAGCCCCGGTAAACGGCGGCCGTAACTATAACGGTCCTAAGGTAGCGAAATTCCTTGTCGGGTAAGTTCCGACCTGCACGAATGGCGTAATGATGGCCACGCTGTCTCCACCCGAGACTCAGTGAAATTGAAATCGCAGTGAAGATGCTGTGTACCCGCGGCTAGACGGAAAGACCCCGTGAACCTTTACTATAGCTTCACACTGGACGCTGATGTTGCTTGTGTAGGATAGCTGGGAGGCTTGGAAACCCGGACGCCAGTTCGGGTGGAGCCAACCTTGAAATACCAGCCTGGCATCATTGGCGTTCTAACTCAGGTCCGTTATCCGGATCGAGGACCGTGTGTGGTGGGTAGTTTGACTGGGGCGGTCTCCTCCCAAAGCGTAACGGAGGAGCACGAAGGTACCCTCAGCACGGTTGGAAATCGTGCAGTGAGTGCAAGAGCATAAGGGTGCTTGACTGCGAGACAGACACGTCGAGCAGGTACGAAAGTAGGTTCTAGTGATCCGGTGGTTCTGTATGGAAGGGCCATCGCTCAACGGATAAAAGGTACTCCGGGGATAACAGGCTGATACCGCCCAAGAGTTCACATCGACGGCGGTGTTTGGCACCTCGATGTCGGCTCATCACATCCTGGGGCTGAAGTCGGTCCCAAGGGTATGGCTGTTCGCCATTTAAAGTGGTACGCGAGCTGGGTTTAGAACGTCGTGAGACAGTTCGGTCCCTATCTGCCGTGGGCGTTGGAGATTTGAGAAGAGCTGCTCCTAGTACGAGAGGACCGGAGTGGACGCACCTCTGGTGTTCCGGTTGTCACGCCAGTGGCATTGCCGGGTAGCTATGTGCGGACAGGATAACCGCTGAAGGCATCTAAGCGGGAAGCCCCCTTCAAGATGAGATCTCCCCGAGGCCTTGAGCCTCCTGAAGGGCCCAGCGAGACCAGCTGGTTGATAGGCCGGGTGTGGAAGCGCTGCAAGG
>NZ_JAJSPA010000008.1:0-105830 GCF_021282295.1 Halomonas sp. G15
CGCAACTGGACGCCGATCGGTACCGTGTCACTCAACCCGGAGCGGGAGCTCCATGTCACCGTCGCCGAACCAGAAAAGCAGGTGGCGTGAATGATCTCAGAGGCGACAGATTCCTTGACAACTACCGTCGACGAGGGGTGCACGTCGAGCGCCGACTTCACCTCGCCCATATGGGCCTCGGCGCTGCCGCGTTTTGCGGTAAAGCGCCAGGACCTTCTCCGGCGACCAGTCGAACTTGCCGAGGTTGGTGACCAGGAAGAAGGCATGCAGCAGCAGGTCATCGGGGCGTTCCTGCAAGACCAGCACCACGCGTGACGCGGTGCCGGCCAGGAGCTCGCTTGGTACGCCAGATCGTGGCACCACTCGCGAGGCTGTTCGGGTGGCCGGCCCCGTGGCCGCTTCAGAAGTGGCGCCGCCAACTTCTGCAGGCCAGTGTGACTGCGCAGCCGGCCCAGATACTCGATCCCGCGACCTTCCAGAGCCTCCAGCGTCGCGTTGTCGGTGAAACCGGCGTCGATGCGCACGCGAACCTGGGCCCCGCTGCTCTCGTTGAGTCGCAGCACCAGATGCGGGATCCAGGTATCGGCATTCTCGGCCGGGCCAGCGTTGCCCTCGCGCAGCAGGCCGCCGACCATATCGCAGATTTCGGCCAGCGAGGCGGCCAGCGGCGAGTAGATGCGGGCCCAGTAAAGACCATGATAAGCCGACCCGCTCTGGTGGCCATGCACCTCGATCGGCAGGCCGTCGATGTCCAGCGTCAGCTGCTTGGGACGCTCACCGTTCTTCAGCGCGGTCAGGCGCCAGACCACCAGCCGCAGCAGGCCTTCGTTCACAGCATCGATGTTATCGTTGCGCCCGAGGCAGGTCAGCAGCCGCGACAGCGTGGCTTGAGACTGCCGGACCTGGGCCAAAGGGCGTCATCCCCCGTGCATCGCTGCAGGCCAGCTGCCAGAGCGGATCACGGCGCAGCGTGTCGGTATCGCTGAGATCGATCCAGCCCATCGCCCGTTGTAGCACCAGGGTACGCAGCTGGCTGGCCAGAGGGTGGCGGATGCGTAGCGGGTTGCGGAAGTCGACCAGATTGTCTTCCAGTGCCTCGATCACGCCGCTGTTGTCGAGGGCTTCACGCAGCAGCAGAGCGCCGCTGTCGCTGGTGGTGCGCTGGCCGCTCAGCTCGACACGGACAGCGCCGTTGCATGAGGGCGTCCAGGTGGATAGGGTTTCACCCATAGCGGATGGCTCTCTTGGTTCAGGTTCTTGGCGGAACACACTGAATTTTCAAGAGAATACCATCTGCTATCTTCGTTTTCAGGTCGGCCTCATGAATAAGCCGGGGTTATCTGAAAGTTGTGTAGAGCCCCGCTTATAGAGGAAGGACTCTGAATTTTGAGATTAATGAAAGTGGAGAGGGCTTTTTGACGAAAAATGGCTTCTAGACGCACTTTACGCAATGAAGAGTGGTTCGTTTATCCGCAAGGGTTCAAGCACTCGAGCAGTTGCCCATGCCGCGCAGGGTGCGCTGCAAGCAGGCTGCTCCATTGGTCGGGAGTTGGATCACCGTTGAGATCTGTTACCGTGCAGCCTGCCTCTCGCGCAATGACAATTCCTGCGGCGATGTCCCAGAAGTCGAGTCTAGCGCCCTGGGACCAGAATGCATCAAAGCGGCCGAGGCTGGTATAGGCAATTTCAAGTGCTGCAGAGCCCGGGCTGCGAATACCAGCCACCTGGGGCATTAGGGCGGTCAGTTGGTTGAGGGCAGTCGTGTAGTCTCCCTTAGCATGATAGGGTAGGCAGGTGCTTACCAGCATTTCGGAAAGAGGACGGGGGCTCGACATCGTGAGTCGCGTTTCATTGAGAAAGGCCCCAATGCTGTGTCCAGCCCAGAGCATTTCATCAAGTACCGGGTGATAGACAACACCAAGCAGTAGTTCATCTCCCTTGGTGACGGCGATCGATACTGAAAAGTGAGGCACACCGTGCAAAAAGTTATTAGTGCCATCGAGAGGGTCAATAACCACGGTGTAGTCACTGCCCGATCCTTGCGTAGCTCCACTTTCTTCGCCTAAAAAAGCGAATTCGGGAAAATCTCTACTAATGTGTCGGATGATGGCTGCCTCGGCGGCCTTGTCGTAGGAAGTGACGAAGTCGGATGCCCCTTTGTGCTCAAAGGCAACTCGTCCATCTGCCTGATGTCCCTCGCGTAACAATGCTCCGGCTTCATAAGCTGCATGTTTGACCGTTCCCAATATTTTTCCAATATCCTCAAGCATTACGCCTCTCCTTGATAGTTCTGATGATTAATGGTCTGAAGTAGCTCCACTTTTTTCCACCAGACGACGTCGGTAGTTCACACTTCTTCCACTTTATTCCAGCCCAGGCTCTCGATATCCTATCCGAGAATTTTGGCCATGAAACTTATGGTGGCGAAGGCTAAGAGAATCATGCCGTGCTGACGGCGTAATCGCGACGTCGATCAATCACCTGGGCCCCATGACCCTGATGCCGCATGATCATCCTGCCACCAACTCGTCGAACGACCTAGGCATGGTGTGGAGATTGACTGTGAACCGTTTGCACGTGCCATTTGATTGGCAACAGGTCGTCGGGGCCATAATCTACTCGCATCTCATGAGCCATGGGTGTTTGCCAACTCACGATTGCGTGGCGTGCGCAGTATTCGCCTGTACTTGTTCTGAGCTGCCATTAAGGTTGGACGAAAAGGCATCAGATGAAGCGCTTGCGCATCTGTTGCGAGGCCATGTCCAGCAGCGTCACAGAGACGATAATCACCAGCATGATCGTAGCGGTCTCGGTGTACTGGAAACCGCGCATGGTCTCCCATAGCGCCACACCGATCCCGCCACCCCCCACCATGCCGAGCACTGTGGCCGAACGGATATTGGACTCGAATCGATAGAGACTGACTGAGATCCACAGTGGCAGGACCTGGGGAATCAGGCCGAATATGATCTCCTCGATACGCCCCGCACCGGTGACGCGAACACCTTCCATCGGACCAGCGTCGGCAGCTTCGACCGCCTCCGAGAACAGTTTGGCCAATACCCCTGTGGTATGGATGAACAACGCCATGGTGCCGGCAAAGGGCCCGAGGCCGACGGCGACTACGAAAAGCATGGCGAAGACCAATTCGTTGATCGCACGGCAGGCGTCCATCAGTCGGCGCACCGGCTGGTTGATCCACCACGGCGCCAGGTTATCAGAGGAGAGAAGGCCGAACGGGATGGCGAATAGCACCGCCAGCAGGGTGCCCCAGATGGCGATCTGGATCGTCACCAGCATCTGGTCGATGTAGTGCCCAAGGTTGCCGAATCTCGGGGGAAAGAAGTCACCGGTTAGAGTCGTCATATTGCCGGCATTGGCGATCAACTGTCCTGGCGCCATTTCGGCTCCCTGCCAGGCCCAAGAGAGCACTGCGAAGGCAGCGATCCAGCCTAGCAATTGTCGCCAGCTGCGTTTGCTGGCCCGGACCTGGGTGTCGAGCGTGGTGGTCGGGATCATGTGTGGACTCCGAGCAAGTAAGCGATGGGGGCGCAGTTTGCCCCCGATCGATGTAACGGTTACTGAGTCACCATGGCAGTGGAGTTGTCGGTCTGCTCTGCTTCGCGGGCTTCCATACGCTGATTCAGCAATTCGAGCTGGGCGTCTAGCTCAGCCAGACGTGATTGCTTGTCATCGGCATCGAGCGAATCGTCGTCTGCGATCAGAGAACGCTGCCTGAACAATTCTAGCTGCCGGATCGGCAGCAGCTGGTCGTTGTCGGATGCGGCAAAGCCAGACCAGCTCATCGGCTCCAGAGCCGCCTTCTGCTCCGGTGTATCACCGTAGCTCAAAATAAACTGGCGCAGCGCGTCCTTAGTCTCCTGATCCAAATCACTGCGCCAGACCAGCGGGTCGGACGGGATTATTGGGGATTTCCAGATTACCTTGAGCTGGGCGGCTTTATCGGGATGGTTTATTTCCAGGCGCTTCATGCTATCGGTGCTGAAGGTGGCGACATCAACCTGGCCGTTGGCCACGGTCAAGGCGTTGGTCTCGTGGTTGGAGTTTAGCGTGCGCTTGAAGGCCGTTTTGGGGTCGACGTTGTTCTTGGCGAAGACGTAGTATCCTGGCACCAAGTAACCCGACGTGGAGTTTGGGTCGCCGTTGCCGAAGGTCAGCTCGCTCGCGTGTTCGAGTATGTCATTGACCGAGTTGTAGGGACTACTCTTGTTGACGATCATCAAACCCCAGTATCCCTGCGCACCGCTGGTGGCTACTGTTTGGGCGAAGATTTCCCCCCCTGCGCGATCGACCGCTTCCATAGCAGACTTATTGCCGTACCAGGCGAGATCGATCTTGTCGAAACGCATCGCCTGAATCACTGCGGCATAGTCGGTGGCGAAGAAGGGCTCGACTTCGACCCCCAGTGCGTCGGACATGTCGTCCAAGAACGGCTGCCACTGACCGGCTTGGTTCTGGCTCGACTCGGTAGAAGTGATGCCGAAACGCAGCGGCTCGTCGGCGGCCTGGACGAGACCGCTGCTTAATAGACCGAGACTGGCGATCAGCGACAGCGTGGCACGACGAAAACAGATAAGGTTCATGCGGTTCTCCTCAAGAGATGGGTTGGGGTGAGTCAGGGTCGTACGGCGCTCAGCCTAACGCGTGCAGCGGTGCGGCAGGCTCCAGTCGGCTGTTGTGTGAGTTGAGTTCGTCGAGTCCGGCGTTTTCATAGAGCGCTTGCAGACGGGCATCGGTCAGCCCCTCTATCGGGCCGTCGTAATAGAGCCGCCCTTGCTTGAGAGCGATCGCTCGGCGGCAATAGCGGCGTGCCACATCGACCTGATGCAGGGTGACGACAATGGTTCGCCCATCCTCGTGATTGATGCGCTGTAGAATCTCCATCACCTCGCGAGCGCTGCGTGGGTCGAGGGAGGCGATCGGCTCGTCAGCGAAGATCACTTCGGCGTCCTGAACCAGGGTGCGAGCGATGGCGACGCGCTGCATCTGACCGCCGGACAGGGTATTGGCGCGCTGATGCGCCAGACCAACGATGCCAACACGCTCCAACGCCCGCAGGGCCAGATCGCGTTCTTTCTGGTTGAAGCGGCCGGTAAGCGAGCGCCAGCGCGGCATGGCACCAAGGCAACCGATCAAGACATTGGACAGCACGCTGAGGCGACCGACGAGATTGAACTGCTGGAAGATGTAGCCGCTGCGACGGCGCTGATTGCGGCCTGCGGCCAACAAGCGGCCGTAGCGCTGTACGGTCCGGCCTAGCACCTCGACCTGACTGCACGATTGGTGATCGGCACGGCTCAGACCGATAAGATGACGCAATAGTGTCGATTTGCCGGAGCCGGAGGGGCCAATCAGCGTGACCATCTCACCAGCTTCGATGGTGAAATCAATGCCACACAGCGCTGCACGAGGTCCAAAGGATTTGTCAAGCCCCTCTACATGGATGCTGGCAGTCATGCGCTTCGTCTCTTGATTCGGTGTGTTTTCGGCTGGCTCGACGTATTTCTTGGCGTTATGGAATTGGCATCCCATAGCCTCCGGGGACAGCTAATAGCGAACCGCGCTCGGCCAATAATTTAGCTTCCCATTATGACCATGCATGGACAATGCAATGAACTGGTGATGACATTAAGAATTCAGCCGCCCTTGTAGGAATTCAACGGAACTTTATCGTTTCTAGTATGGGGTGAGATAATGGAGTTATCTCTATATAGGGGCACCGCCTCAAGAACCTTAAATGCCTGGATTCATAGAATAACCGCAGCACTTTGGGCCACACGGTAGAGGCAGGAGGGCCAGCGCCGGTACCCTCCCTGCTTTACCAATGGGATGGAGTCCTCCCCACCCTCCCGGCGCCAGTGCGCCAAACTGAGAGGGTGAGGCCCCTGGCAGAGGAGAGCATCCCATGAGCATTTCACGTGTTGGTGTCGATATTGCCAAATCCGTCTTCCATGTCCATGGCGTGGACCGTCACGACCAGGTCGCATGGTGTGGCAAGTACAAGCGCGACAAGTGGCTGGATGCCATCGTCAAACGCGTTCCCGCAGGTGCCGAGATAGGCATGGAAGCCTGCTCTTCATCCCATCACTGGGCACGCGCGCTTCAAGCACGTGGCTATCGCGTCAAGCTGATCGCTGCCCAGTTCGTGAAACCCTACGTCAAGAGCAACAAGAATGACCGGGCGGATGCCGAGGCAATCTGTGAGGCCATGGCGCGTCCTCACATGCGCTTCGTCACCATCAAGACAGTCGCTCAGCAGGACGTGCAGGCGGCGCATCGCATCCGCAGTGAACTGGTCCAGCAACGCACCGCCAAGGCCAACCAGATTCGCGGCCTGGTCAGTGAGTACGGCCTGGTAGCCCCTACCGGTATGGGGCAGTTACGTGCCACCTTGCCGTGCTGGCTGGAGGATGCGGAGAACGGGCTGACGGACGATTTCCGGATCCTGCTGGCAGGCCTCGCAGACGACCTGCGTTACCTCAACGAGCGCATCGCCGCGATGACCGAGCGCATCGAACAGCATGCCCTTACCGACCCAGTAGCCAAGCGCCTGATGACCCTGAGGGGCGTTGGCACGATCACTGCCAGTGCTCTAGCCGGGGCCCTGGGAGATGCCAAGGCCTTCAAATGCGGGCGAGATTTTGCCGCCTCGCTGGGCCTGACGCCGCGCCAACACAGCACCGGCGGGCGCGAGCGCTTGTTGGGAATCAGCAAGCGCGGTGATAGTTATCTGCGCACGTTACTGGTCCATGGTGCCCGAGCGGTGGTGCGCTACACGGGAACAAAGGATGACAACCTGAGCAACTGGCTCCGACATCTGACGGAGCGAAAGCACGTCAACGTGGCAATTGTGGCGTTGGCCAACAAGACGGCTCGAATGGCCTGGGCCATCACGCACCATGATACGTCCTACGATCCTGACATGGCGGCTCAGGCCGCGTAGTCCCGAACTGCTGTACCGAGCCGTTGACACCGTTTCACTTCACTGAGGTCACCACCCGCCACCACGATTGCTGAGCATGCTGGAAGATGGCAAACAGGTCGAACCGACGCCAGGAAACCCCGTTTTGGTCGAAGAGCTTGTAGCTCGCCTCACCAACTGGGACCTGACGTGCGGATAGCCCATTAGGGTCCGATGCCCCTGGCATCACTAGAAAGACCGGATATACGTGTGCAGTCGTACCTTTCAGCCACCGTGCCAGATGCTTGCAAACGGGGAGGACTCCATATACGACCAAAGTGAAGCAGAGCATGGGATACCGACAGCTGACCCAGATCCAACGATACCAGATACACGCCCGCTATGACGTGGGCATGAGCCAGCGGCAGATCGGCAGGGAGCTGGGTCTCCACAGCAGCACGATCAGCCGTGAACTGCGGCGCAACGCCATCTCCGGTGGCTACGATCCCGAGCAGGCCCAGACCCTCAGTGATCGCCGGCGTCGTACCGCCTGGAAACGAACCAAGCGCCTGCCAAGCCTGATTGCTGCAGTTGTCGGCCGGCTGCGTGAGGAGTGGAGCCCACAGCAAATCAGTGGCTTCATCGCGCCCCTGGCAGGCGTAGGCGTCAGTCATCAGTGGATCTACTCCTTGATCTGGGATGACAAGGCACAGGGTGGCGATCTCTGGCGGCATCTCCGCCAGCCCAAACGCCTCAGCAAGCACCGCGCTCAGGCCAAGAGCGCTGGGCTGGGCAAGATCCCTAACCGGGTAGGCATCGAGCACCGCCCGGCTGAGGCTGATGACCGGCGCTTCATCGGCCACTGGGAGGGCGACACCGTAATCCAGGGGCACAAGCAGTCGGGCCTGGTCACGCTGGTCGAGCGTCGTAGTGGCTATCTGCTGGCGGCACGACTGCCCAAGATCTCCGCGGAGCTGACGAGAGCGGCCATGATCCGTCTGTTGAAGCCTCGCCGGGGCGCTGTCCGGACCATCACGCTGGACAATGGCTCGGAATTCGCCGACCACGAAGCCGTGTCCAAGGCGGTGACGGCGGCAACGTACTTCTGTGATCCGTACTGCTCCGGGCAGCGTGGGACCAACGAGAACACGAATGGCCTGATACGGCAGTACTTTCCCAAGGGAACAGACTTCCGCCAGGTCACCGATACGGAGTTGCGCAGGGTGGTCAGGAAGCTGAATGACCGCCCTCGGAAACGGCTCGGCTATCGGACACCGGCACTGGTGTTTCTGGGGGAATACTCAGGAGCCCTGAATACCGCAGGTGCTGCACTTATTGCTTGAATTCAGGCCATTAAGAGGCCCTATCATCATGGCTCCTCCGTGTCGCGGCGTGCTACCAGATGGACGCGCGCGACCTTCTGGAGAATGACCTCGGGCACGGCCAGGTCGATGACCTGGACATCGCACCGCCGCTGTCGCTGCTGTCGCTGCTGTCCCAGCGCAGCGGCATCGAGCTGGACCGGCTGCGTTGCCTGAGCGTGGTCGGTTGGGTGCCGTGGCTGCTGGACAGCCTGGACGACCAGGTTCCGGCAGCGCTGGACACCTATGCGTTCCAGTTCTCGGTACTGCTGCCGAGGCGCACCCGCAAGACAAGAGCGATCAACCGCTGGCGAGCCTGGCTCCCCAGCCAACTGATCCGCCGGGCCTGCCCACTCTGCCTGGACGGTTCGGCGGAACAAGCCATCTTGCTCGCCTGGAAGATGCCCCTGATGCTGAGCTGTCCGCAGCATGGTTGTTGGCTGGATTCCTATTGGGGCGTTCCGGGGCATTATCTTGGCTGGGAGAACGCCGACCCTGCACCTCGCGAAGCCAGCCAAGCGATTACGGCGATGGACCAGCGCAGCTGGCAGGCGCTGACGATGGGCTACGTGGAGCTGCCGCGCCGGCGCCTTCATGCTGGCCTCTGGTTCCGGTTGCTGCGCAGCGTGCTGGATGAGCTGAACACCCCACTCTCATACTGCGGGAGTGATGCTGGCAGCATCCGCTATGTCTGGGAACGCTGTGGCCATCCACTGCGCGCCGGAAAAATCCGATGGCATCCCTTCGAGACTCTTGACCTGGCCGTGCAGCTGTAGATGCTGGAGGCGGCAGCCACCGCCTTTGACCTGCTCGTACCGCAGACTGTGATCCCGCGCGGGGAGCAGGCGGCGTTATTCTTGCCAGCGCTGCAGACTGGCGCCACCAGCGGCCTGCCCGTGAAGGAACGGCAGCAGGAGCCCATTCACGACTGGAAGAGGATGGTCAGGGTGGTCAACGAAGCCTTCACCGAAGCGCGGTACAATCCCGAGACAGCCCGGCCACTGTTCGCGCTGGCGGCCTATGGGAAGCGAGACCCCGACTCCCTCGAGCGTCTGCGTGCCGAGTTTGCCCAGGAAGGCATGCCGCAAGAATTTCTGTCACATTATGAGCCCGATGTACCCTTTGCATGCCGTAAGATAAGTGATTCATTAAGCAGCAAATTTTGACGGCCGTCGTCACCTGGCGAAGTCGGTCAATGACTATAATATCAGACTGGCAATCCAACTGAAAAATAGTACAATAATATCCTGCTTTTACCTGCAAGGTGTCGATCGAACTGTTTTTCAGAGGTGTAATCTATGACATTTTCAATATGGATAACCTTTCTGGTAGCGGCAGTCCTTATCAGTATGTCTCCCGGCGCCGGCGCGGTAAACTCCATGAGTAGCGGGTTGCGCCACGGTGTACGTAAATCTATGCCAACTATTCTTGGGCAACAGTTTGGTTACGGTGTGCAAATCGTGCTGGTCGGTGCTGGGCTGGGGGCTATTGTGGCCTCTTCAAATATCGCACTGTCAGTGATCAAGTGGATGGGAGTGGCCTATCTGGTTTGGTTGGGCATTCAGAAATGGCGAGAGTCACCAGTTGAAGCAACGGGAGAGACCCCGACAGGCATCAGTAAGAAACAGCAGTTCTGGAACGGAGCTCTGGTGAACCTGACTAACCCGAAAGCGACTATTTTTCTGGTCGCTCTGTTTCCCCAGTTTCTTGTGGCAGGGATACCTCATGGCCCACAACTTGCCACCATGGGCGCAACCCTCATTCTGGTGGACATTCTGGTCATGATTGGCTATGCCCTGCTGGCCAGTCAGCTGTTTCGGTTCCTGACTACCCCCTGGCGTCAGCGGCAGATGAACCGGGTATTCGGAGGTCTGTTTGTGACAGCCGCCGTGGCCCTAGCCAGTTTCAAACGCTCTTGATTTCGTTAAAAATTGCAGATTCTGAAAGTCGCTATACAATCAATATCATGGAGAGTCGCAAGGTGTGCGAAGAATGGAATCGTGGTAGTATTTATGCCGAAATTACCTTGAATCATTTTTTCTAATAAGTGGGGATGTCATGCAGTGGGCTGCTTTTTTTATTGCCACGATGGGTTTTGCATTTCTGCCTGGTCCGGCAATGCTGTATACCGCTGCTCAAACAATCGGGCGGGGTAAAAAAGCTGGTTGGTTAGCGGCCGCAGGCGTTCATTTGGGATGTTACGTACATGTGGTCATGGCAGCGCTGGGCTTGGCTCTGCTATTCGCTGCAATACCGGCCGCATATATAACAATGAAAGTCGCTGGTGGTGTTTATTTGCTATGGGTGGGGTTGCGGCTATGGCGAAAAGGCGTTCCTTTGCAAGGGGAAAGCGTTCCGGGAGTCAACACAAAGCGGGTGCTGAGGGATAGTGTTTTGGTAGAAGTTCTCAATCCTAAAACGGCACTCTTCTTCGTTGCATTTTTACCTCAATTTGTTCAGCCAGAAAGTGCTGTGCCTGTTGCCTGGCAGTTGCTATGGTTGGGTATTGCGACTAATCTTCTGTTTTCTATTGCTGACGTTGTTGTAGTGATGTTGGCTAGTCCATTGAGGCGTTGGCTTCAGAGAAAAGGCAATTCTTCTCGGCTTATCCAGCGCATCAGCGGGGGAGTGCTCATGGTGTTAGGGGGAAATACCCTAGCACAAGCAACTCGCTAATGTGGTTGATTATGAACCAAAGCATGAGCAGTTCTTGGCCTCAATAAAGCTATGTTAATCAAGTGTGTATAACGCCACTACCGACGATCACTGCCTGCCCAGCAGTGCGGATCTTTGAAGCCTTATCGTTTCGTTCTGCCTCGGCGAAGGTGAGGCTGGGACGACGCATCTCTATGCCCTTGTTCATGCCGGCCTCTGATTCCGGTTGCTGCGCACCGTGCTGGATGAGCTGAACACCCCACTCTCGTACTGCGGGAGGGGGTCACTTCACCGGCAGCATTCGCTATGTTTGGGAGCACTGTGGCCAGCCGCCACGCGCTGGACAAGACCGATGGCGTCCCTACGCTGGACCGGCGGTGCAGCTGCAAATGCTGGAGGCGGCAGCCACCGCCATCACCATGGTCGAATCGCAGCTCGTAATCCCGCGCGGAGAGCAGGCGATGCTGTTCTGGCCGGAATCGCAGGCCGGCTTCAACAGCGGCCTGCCGGTGAAGGAGCGACAGCAGAAGCCTATTCACAACTGGAAGGAGGTGGTCAGGGCGATCAACGAAGCCTTCACAGAAGCGCGGTACAATCCCGAGACAGCCCGGTCACTGTTCGCGCTGGCGGCCTATGGGAAGCGAGACCCCGGATCCCTGGAGCTTCTGCGCGCGGAGTTTGCCAAGGAGGGCATGCCGCCGGAATTCCTGTCACATTATGAGCCCGATGGACCTTTTGCATGCCGTAAGAAAAGTGACTAATTAAGCAGCAAACTTTGACAGACTCCACCGCCAATACAGCGCTTATCTCGGATCCTCGGCACCTAGCAGTGGGCGCGCTGGCTGGCATGCACTAAACTAACAAGACTCGTTCCTCTGGAACGACCAAATGAACCGAAGGGGCCCCGGCTAGCGGGCTGAGATACTGCCAGGCGTTTTACAACGCAGCTACCCTTTGATCCTGATCCGGGTCATACCGGCGAAGGGACGGATATTCTTCTGCTCGCCGCTTGCTGCTGGATGGCTCTCCTTTGATGAAGGAACCGCCGTCGTGTCTTCCTCGACCAACGATCCTCATGCCGTGGCTCGGCCAGTGGTGGCGACACTTGCGGCCGTGGTCCGCGAGAACCGCATTCTGTTGATACGTCGCTCGAATCCGCCGGACGCGGGGCGATGGGCGTTTCCGGGCGGGAAGATCCGTTTCGGAGAGTCTGCCGCCGACGCAGCGCAACGCGAACTGCTCGAAGAAACCGGCGTTCAGGGCAAACCTGTACAGGTGTTCGATGCAGTCAATGTGTTCGACCAGCGGGCAGACGAAGGCGACGTGCTGCACCAGCACTATATCCTCATTGCCACGCTGTTCGACTGGCACGTCGGCGAGCCGCGTGGCGGCGATGACGCGCTGGACGCGCGCTGGTTCGCCGATGCGGATCTCGATTCGACCGAATTGGCGCAGAGCTTCGACATCGCCGCAGTGGCTCGCCGCGCCTTCCGGCTCGCGCTATCGCTTCGCACGGGAGTCGACTCATGATCGCTAACGTGCTGAGCATTGCTGGCACCGATCCCACAGGGGGCGCCGGCATCCAGGCAGACCTGAAGACATTTTCCGCATTAGGTGCCTATGGCATGAGCGCCATCACGGCCGCGGTGGCGCAGAACACCCAAGGCGTGCGTAGTTTCGTAGCACTGGAGCCCAATTTCATCGCCGACCAGATCGACGCGGTGTTCGATGATGTTCGGGTAGATGCAGTCAAGATCGGCATGGTGGCCAACGCGGGGATAGCCGTGGCCATCGCAGATCGTTTGAGCGGGCGTGCGCAATGCCCGATCGTCCTCGATCCCGTGATGGTTGCAAAGAGCGGGGATCGTCTGTTGGCGCCCGACGCGGTGACTGTCCTTCGTGACACGCTGATACCGCTTTGCACACTGATCACCCCCAATTTGCCGGAAGCCGGTGATTTGCTGCAACAGTCCGAGCCCAAGTCCACGCAAGAAATGCGATTGGCGCTTGAACCACTTCAGGCATTGGGAGCAGACTGGGTGTTACTCAAGGGCGGCCACTTGGATGGACAAAATAGCATCGACCTGCTGCATGGCAAAGGCAGGACGTGTGTACTGGAAGCTCCTCGCATAGTGACGCGTAATACGCATGGCACTGGCTGCACGCTATCAGCCGCCATTATCGCATTGCTGCCGCTCATGGACGTTCCGACTGCCGTGCGCGAGACCAAAGACTACTTGACGGCCGCTTTGGCTGCCGCCGACTCGTTGGAGGTCGGTGATGGCCATGGTCCTGTCCATCACTTCCATGCCATCTGGAATTGAACTGGTCTAATTGGAGCGGACACCCCGGTAAGCCTCATACTGGAGGCATTGGAGGTGTTCATGACCAAGAAGACGCGACGTCGGTACTCCGACGCATTCAAGGCTGAGGCGGTCAACATGGTTCGAGGAGAGGGCTATGCCATCTCCGAGGCTGCCAGGCGGCTGGATATCGATCGCAGCCTGCTGGATCGCTGGTGTCGCCAGCAACGTGATCGGGAGGATGGTGTGACTGACGACCAGGCGGATGAGCGGGATGCCGAGATCAAGAAACTTCGCGAAGAAGTTCGTAAGCTGCGGATTGAAAAGGAAGTTTTAAAAAAGGCCACGGCCTTCTTCGCGAGAGAGTCGAGCTGAGATACCAGTTCATCGAGTCGGAGAAGGCCTCCTTCCCAGTCGTGGTGTTGTGCCGTGTCATGGACGTCAGCCGCAGTGGCTTCTATGCCTGGCGTCAGCGTGAACCCGATGAGCAGCGCCAGTGCCTGCACCGGGAGGTCAAGGACATCCACGATCAGAAACGTGGTAGCTATGGGAGCCGGCGAATGGCCAAGGAACTCCATCGCAGAGGTCATACAGTCGGTCGTTATCAGGCACGTAGCCTGATGCAGGAAGCCGATGTCGCCTGCCGACAGCGTCGCCGCTACCGGCATACGACGGACAGCGACCACGGGTTGCCAGTGGCTCCCAACCTGCTCAAGCGGCAGTTCACGGTGCCTGAGCCCAATCAGGCGTGGGTGGCCGACATTACCGCCATCTGGACCCTGGAAGGCTGGTTGTACCTGGCGGCGGTACTGGACCTCTACGACCGGCAGGTCATCGGCTGGGCCATGGCCGACCATCTGAAGGCGTCACTCACCCTGGACGCCCTGGAGATGGCCATTGGCCGCCGGCGACCTCCCCGGGGCGTGTTACACCACTCAGATCGCGGCAGCCAGTACGCATCTCGTGCGTATCGCGAACGACTGGTTCAGCACGGCTTCCTGGCCTCCATGAGCCGCAAGGGGAACTGTTGGGACAATGCGGTCATGGAGCGCTTCTTCGGTTCTCTGAAGAGCGAATGGCTGGAGGGGCAGCGGTACTGGACCCGCCAGTCAGCGAGGCGCTACGTCGTGACCTATATCTAGATGGAGTACAACAGCTGCCGACTCCACTCGACCCTTGGCTACCACGCGCCGAGGGAGATCGAGAAAATCGCGGAAGCAGCTTAATAAAGTGTCCGCTACGACTTGACCAGAACAGTTTCGGCTGGCTGAAAGAGTTGCGCCGCGTCTGCACCCGTTACGACAAGCTGGCCAGCAGCTTCAAAGCGATGGTATGCCTAGCCTGCATAGACCGCTGCTTGCGTGCTGACTTTTCAGGCAGAACCTAGGGGAGCGGTTGACAGGCCTCTGTTCCTTTTATAGAACGCTCTTTTAAAGGAACAACTCGAGGCCACCCACTATGGACATGCTCTCACTCGGTACCTTGGGCCAGCACCTTCAGGCTCTGCGCCTGGCGCGAGGCCTATCACTGTCGCAATTAGCCGCCGCCGCCGGCATCGCCAAGTCGAACCTGTCACGTCTTGAGCAGGGCAACGGCAACCCCACACTCGACACCATCTGGCGCCTGGCGGTGCAGTTGAAAGTCCCCTTTGGCACTCTAGTAGCACCAATCCGCGTGCCGCTGGGAGAAGACGGCGTGGAGGTGCGCCTGCTTGATCAGGGCCAGGACACGACCCAGGTCGATGCCTACTGGATGCGCTGCGCGCCCCACACTACGCGACACGCCGAGCCCCACACCTCCGGCGCGCGAGAAACCCTTACCCTGATCAGTGGCACCCTAGAGGCCGGGCCGGAGGGTGAGACCCTGCCACTCTCCGCCGGCGACAGCCTCACCTTTGACGCCGACCGGCACCATCTCTACCGAACCGGAGACACCTGGGCCACGTTACTGGTCAGCGTCATCTATCATGAGGAGCCCGCCTCATGAACCTGCAAGCTGCCACCTCGCCGGCCCGCCCTTGGCTGTCCGGCATGCGCGAGGCCATTCCGCTGCTGGGCGGCTATGTGCCGGTGGCCATCTCCTTCGGGCTGGTCGCCACCCAAGCTGGCTTCAATGCCTGGGAGGCAGTGATCATCTCAACGTTATTTTATGCCGGCGCGTCACAGTTCCTGTTCGTCGGCATGATCGCTGCCGGATCTCCGCTGTGGCTGGTGGTGGCAATGACGCTGTTGATCAACCTGCGCCATGTGGTCTACGCCCCCAATCTGGCGCCTTGGCTAACTTCCAGCCGTTGGTGGGGCTGGCTGATGCACACCTTGACCGATCAGGTCTTCGCCCTGGCCCACGCTCGCCTGCCCCAGCTGCCGGAAGCTCAGCGCCTCGGCTGGTTCACCGGTGCCGCCCTGCTGGCCTGGGCGATCTGGGTCGGCGGCACGGCGCTTGGGGCCTTGGCCGGCGGTAAGCTGGTCGCCCGTTGGGCGCTGATGGGCGAGATCCTACCCTTCGCCCTGCCCGCTCTGTTTCTGGTGCTGGTGGCGCCCCGCTTCACCTCCCGGCGCTGGAGCCTGGCGTTGAGCGTTACCATCGCCAGCTCCCTGCTGCTGACGCTCCTGGGTTTGACCAACGCAGCGATTCCCCTCGCCGCCATATGCGGCATGCTGTGTTTCCAGGTCGTGAAATTCGACACTGCCATGCAAGGAGACCACCATGAGTAACGCCCTGTGGATCGCCGTGCTAGCCGCTGCGCTAGGTACCTTGCTGATGCGCCTAATTCCGCTACTGTGGATGCAGCGTCGCCTCAAGCGGCTCGGTGACGACGCCCCCGAGGCCATGCCCCAATGGCTGAGCCTGCTTGGTCCGCTGATGGTCGCCGCTGTGTTTGGAGTCTCGTTGGTGCCGGTGACAGCCGGGCCCCTCGCCTGGTTGGCCACTATCATCGGTATGATAGCGACCCTCGCCGTCTGGTGGCGCACGCGCACCCTGGGCTGGCCGGTCGCAGCCGGGATAGCGACCTACGGGGTGGTCGTGACGTTGTTTGGATAATCTATCATCCATCAGTTGGCCGGACAGTGTGGTTGGCTGTGTGACGCCGATTCGATGGCGTTATGGTCGCTGGTTTCTCATCCAGATTGACGCGCTACAGACCACTCCATTCCATCCGAATTCATGTTGTTATGAAGCCGCCGAATTCGGTTTCACGAAGCGAAAGTTGTTGGCACCTGCTTATTGAAGAATACGGAATGTCGGAGACAAAATATCAGGACAGTTATAATTTATGAGCAGTCAAAGTAAGCCTCTCTTCTGGCGAGAAAGCCGCATGCCCTATGTAGAGTTGCGCAAGGTTGAGGATGGTCGCCAGGTGTGCTACTCCCCTCACAGCCACACCCAGTGGTCGATTGGGGCCATCACCGGGGGTGAAAGTACTTTTCGGTATCGGAACGATCATTATCGGGTGGGTGCTGGCGACCTTGTGCTGATGAATCCGGAGTGGGTCCATGCCTGCAATCCCATCGACAGTCAGCCGTGGGCGTATCTGATGCTGTATGTGGATATCGACTGGCTGACGGATTTGCGGTTTCAGGCGGGTTTACTTCCGGAACGGAAGTGGCAGGACATCCATACGGCAACAGTCTCTAAGCCAATATGGTATGAACGCTATTGCCGCATGGCGGGCTGCCTTCTGGACCCGCAGCGTGAGCTTCTGGAAAAACAGACAGAGACAGTGGGGTTTCTGTCAGACTTGATGCAAGTGTTGGCAACACTACCTGAGATTCAGGATAAAAGGGCACCGCAAGCATTGGTGGTGTTGGCCAATTATCTGGATGATCATGCGGCGGAGGATGTTTCGCTCGATACACTTTGCGAGATTTCCGGTTACAGTGCCGGCCACTTGATTCGTGCGTTCAGGCAGTATTTTGGTCTGACACCCCATGCCTACTTGGTGAACCGGCGTGTTCAACTCGGACGCCGTGAGCTGAAAAACGGCACCCCCATTGTGGAGGCGGCCATGAACGCAGGTTTTGCTGACCAACCGCACTTCCAGCGCACTTTCAAGCGTTTGATGGCCGCAACGCCAAACCAATATCGGAACTCCTCATCCCATCAGCAGATAAATGCAACTGATAGCGAGAAGTAAGGCCAATATACGATTTATAGTGACCAGTATTATAGGTTTATGAACATAGCGGCGCATAAATGCACCGGCATATACCCAGCAGGCGAGTGACAGCCAGCAGATCGGGAGATAAATTATGGCGAATAGCAGGATTTGTTGCAGGTCGTTCGCGCTGGTGTAGGCGCCTATGCCGGAAGCCGAGGCCAGCCAGGCCTTGGGGTTAAGCCACTGCATTAGCGCCCCGGTACCGAAGCCGGGAGCCTTCTCTGTGCCGTTCTCTGGAAGTTGTCCGCTGTCCATGGCCAGTTTTACACTCAGGTACAGTAGGAAGGCTATGCCACCCAATCGCAACAACTTTTCGGCAACAGGCACTACCGTCAGAAGCGAGTAAAGGCCCAATCCCACGGCAATGAACAGCGCAGTAAATCCCAAGGTGGCGCCGGTCACAAAGATCAGGCCTCGGGGAACCGGATAGCGTGTGCCACTGCTTAAGCAAACAAGGTTAACTGGCCCAGGGGATATGGAGCTAGCCAAGGCGTAGGCAGACATGGGTAAAATCAGGGAAAGGCTCATTGATGCTCTCCGCTAAGGTCACACGCAGAGTCTGCCCTGAGCGTCGAACCAGGTATTGAACAAAATTGAGGTTGCGCCGACTATGACTCGGTCTGTTTTCTGGCAATGGCTATGGCCTTCTGGAAGCCGGTATTGATGTGTAGGGATAGGAACGCTGATTGCTCAGCCCCCCAAAAAAACGGATAACTTTCATATTCTTATATCCAATCCCGAGACTCATTAAGGGTTTTTCAACCCGAGATGTAGTGTACCGCTACCGACGATCACTGCTTGTCCAGCGATACGGATCAATGAAGCTTTATCGTTTCGTTCTGCCTCGGCGAAGATGAGGCTGGGACGACGCATTTCTATGCCCTGGTGAATTTTCCATCGATACAGACCAAGACGTGACATGGCTTCTACTAGATATCCTGCCAACGCTGCTGCGGCACTCCCGGTAGCAGGATCTTCACGAACACCGCCTTCTGTCGAGAACATGCGACTGTGTATTGAATGTTCCTGGACGGCAGCCTTGTCGATCACATAGAGATAAATCTGTTCGTAGCCGCTCGGTGATACCCACTCCGACCAGGCTTTGGGCGAGGGTCGGGCCCGGCAGAGAGCTTCCTGTGAATCGAGTTCTATCAGATGGTAAGGGAGTCCACAGGATGCCAGTACTGGTTCGCTAATGACCTCTCCGTCATTGAGGCCAAGCAGTTCCTGTGCGGCTGACTGGTTCAATGTGCTGGCTTGGATGTTTACCGGCGCCGCTGCGGTGAACCTGGCCAAGTTATTGTTGTAGTTCACCACCAAGGCGCCGACACCAGCTTCTAGCGTAAGTGGGCGATCACGCTTGGCCATGTCCAGCTCTGCCAGTAAGTGAGCGGTGCCCACCACTGGATGACCGGCGAAGGGCAGTTCCATGGTCGGCGTAAAGATGCGGATAGGGTAACACGCTGGAGCAATCGCCTCGCCAACGAAGACAGTCTCGGATAGGTTCAATTCGTTGGCTATGGCCTGCATCTTGTTGGAATCTAGTTCGTCGGATTGCGGAAATACTGCGAGCGGGTTTCCAGAAAATGCTCGGTCAGTGAAAGCATCGAGAAGGTAATAATGGTGTTTATTCATTAATCGTCGAGGTCCGTGTGGGTGATTGAAGTGGTCCCAGAAATTCGGGCTAGACGCTAAGCCTGCATCCTTCGGTCACACATAAGCGCTATGTCGGGAAACGTGACAAAGGTAAAATTGCGAATTGGAGCTATCGCTATCCATTGATACAACTCTCTTTTTACCACCAGCTTAACTCTGGTGCCATCAAGGGATCGCCCAGTTCGCCCCGCCTTCATGCGTCAACGGCCGGGTGTCCAGTGCCAGCAATGGCGCAAGCGCCGCCCAGGCATCGTCCACGGCTTCGGAACCGAACAGGTAAGCATTGACTATCATTCCATCCAGCATTATCTGCACGAGGCGAGCCAGGTGCGCATCTGGCTTGCCGCACTGTTCCGCCAAAATTTCCTCGATCAGTCCCCTTACTTCATTTTTGTGCCAACGCGAGAGCAACAGCAAGGAGGCCGGCTCCCGGGCGTGCTCTTCGGTCGCTCTGAGAAACATGCATCCGTGGAACTGCTCGGAGGCGAACCAGCGGGCATGCCAGTCAAAGACGGCACGTAGTCTTTCCTGAATTGTTTCCCGATCCTCCACGGCAGCCTTAAGGGACGCCATGAAGCGCTCATGCCGCTGTTCCAACACCACCTCCACCAGCGCTTCCTTGCTGGCGAAGTGGTTATAGAGCGTCATCTTCGAGACGCCGGCCTCGTCTCGGATTCGATCCACGCCGACTGCCTGATAGCCAAATCGGCTCTTCGACGCCGGGTGTGGAATTCGGGCCACCAGCTCTGTGACACCACTCGACGGAACACTACCTGGCAAATGATCCGAGCAGCCGAACCATACACGTACCTGTAGCTCCCCCACCTAGAGGTACCTGAGCTCCCTATTTTACTAGCGTGTATAGCATGAATAGCATTCTCTAGGTCCTCCTAAGCCCTGAACCGGTATCAACGCCGCCGCCGGCATCACCTGGGCCAGCGCCATGATCAGCAGCAGCCCGCCGCCGACTCCCACCGCTGCGGTGAAGGCCGAGGTGAACACCGAGATCAGGATCAGCAGCAGGTTGATGCCGGCGGAAAGCGGCGAAAGAAGGTCGAGCAGCGTCATCGGGGCTCCCGGCGGGGGTGAATGGCGAAGGGAATGACGCCATAGGGTAGCGAGAGGCCAGCGAGAAATCTCCCCGAGCCTCCTGGTGACAGTGCCAGTCCAGGCCGGCTCCATGAATGACGCATTAAGCCAAACTAATGTCGCTTTGGGTCAATTCTTCCGAGCCAAGGCTGGCCACACTAGGCGGGACAACTCCTCCGCCACAGAGGCAAGACATGAACCGCAACGTGATCCTGACCTGCGCCGTCACCGGCGCCGGCGACACCACCGCCAAGAACCCCAATGTCCCCGTGACCCCGAAGCAGATCGCTGACGACTGCATCGCGGCCGCCAAGGCAGGCGCCAGCGTGGCGCATATCCACGTCCGCGACCCCGAGACCGGCGGCGTCAGCCACTCTGTCGAGCACTTCCGTGAGGTGATGCAGCGGGTGCGCGAGGCGGACGTCGACATCGTCATGAACATCACTGCCGGCGGCGGCGGCGACTGGATCCCCGACGCAGAGGATCCCACCCACGGCGGTCCGGGCAGCGACATCCAGACCCCGCGCCAGCGCCACGAGCCGGTGGGCGAGCTGCTGCCGGAACTCTGCACCCTGGACTGCGGCAGCCTCAACTTCGGCGACATGGTCTACGTGAACCCGGCCGACTGGCTGCGCGAGCACGCCCGCCTGGTGCAGGCCGCCGGCGTCAAGCCGGAGCTCGAGTGCTTCGACCTGGGCCACGTCTGGTTCGCCCGCCAGCTGCAGCAGGAGGGCCTGATCGACGGCGACCCGCTCTACCAGCTCTGCCTGGGCATCCCCTGGGGGGCCGAGGCGGACCCCGAGACCCTGCTGGCGATGCGCAACAAGCTGCCGGAAAACGCCCACTGGGCGGCCTTCGGCATCGGCCGCCAGCAGATGCCCATGGTCGCACAGGCGGTGCTACTGGGCGGCCATGCCCGAGTCGGCCTGGAGGACAACCTCTACCTGAAGAAGGGGGTGCTCGCCACCAACGCCCAACTGGTGGAGCACGCTGTCGGCCTGATCGAGAACCTCGGCTCGCGGGTGATGACGCCGACCGAGACCCGCGCCCAGCTCGGGCTGCGCGACCCGAACACCGGCCATATTGTCGAGAAAGCGATCGAGAACGCCGCAGGGGGTGCAGCATGAGCCAGCAGCTCTCCGTGATCGGCACCGGGGTGATCGGCAACGGCTGGATCGCCCGCGCCCTGGCGCGCGGCTGGGACGTAGTGGCCTTCGACCCGGCCCCCGAAGCCCCGGCGCGTACCCGCGCCTTCGTCGACAATGCCTGGGCCTCGCTCGAGCGCCTGGGCCTGGCCGAGGGCGCTAGCCCCGCACGGCTGACCTTCGTGGATAGCCTCGAGCAGGCGGTGGTCGGCGCCGACCTGATCCAGGAGAACGTGCCGGAGCGCCTGCCCCTCAAGCAGGAGATCCTCGCTGCCATCGATGCCGCGGCGGCACCTGAAGCCATTATTGGCTCGTCGACGTCCGGCTTTAAGCCCAGCGACCTGCAGCAGAATTGCGCCAAGGCACCCGGCCGGGTGATCGTCGCCCACCCCTTCAACCCGGTCTACCTGCTGCCGCTGGTGGAGCTGGTCGGCAGCGCGGCCACCGAGCCCGCGCAGGTCGAGCGTGCCCAGTCGCTCTACCAGGCACTGGGCATGCGCCCGCTGGTGGTGCGCCGCGAGATCGAGGGGCATATCGCCGACCGCCTGATGGAGGCGCTGTGGCGCGAAGCGCTGCACCTGGTCAACGACGGCGTGGCCACCACCGAGGAGATCGACGCCGCCGTGGTCTACGGCTGCGGACTGCGCTGGTCGCTGATGGGCACCTTCCTCACCTTCCACCTGGCCGGTGGCGAGCAGGGCATGCGTCATATGCTCGAGCAGTTCGGCCCGGCGCTGAAGCTGCCCTGGACGAAGCTCGAGGCCCCCGAGCTTACCGACACCCTGATCGACCGGGTCGTCGAGGGCTGCGAGCACCAGGCCGCCGGCCGCCCGGTCGCCGAGCTCGACCGCCGCCGCGATGACTTCCTGGTGGAGCTGCTCGACCTGGTACAGAAGTACTGGCCCGAGGCTGAGGGCCTGGAGGGGCGCATCTGATGGTGATCCTGGAGAGCCGCGTCGCCCCCGAGTGGGTCGACTACAACGGCCACATGAACGACGCCGAATACGCCCGGGTCTTCTCCCTGGGCGTGGAGGCGCTGATGGACCGTATCGGGCTGGATGCCGACGGCCGCGACCGGCACGGGGTTACGATCTACACCCTGGAGACCCACCTCTGCTATCGCCGCGAGGCCCACGAGGAGCAGCCGCTGCGCGTCGCCCTGACCCTGCTGGATCGTGACGCCAAGCGGCTGCACGTCTTCTTCGAGCTTCTCGATGAGGAAGGCAACCTGCTCGCCACCAGCGAGCAGATGCTGATGGGCATGAGCCAGGAGAGCGGCCGCCCCGCACCCTTCCCCGCCGAGATCGAGGCCGTCATCGCCACGCTGCCCCACGCCGCACGGGACGCCTGGCCGACACTCGCCGGGCGCACCATCGGGCTGGCGCCGCGCCGCTAAGCCGACCGTGTCTCACGCGACATCGCCGAGAGCGCCCGGCGTGCGTTCTCGGCGACACCATCATCTCGTTTTCTTCCTGGAGGAAGGCGCCTATCGAAGCCAGCCGAGCTTCACTCCGTCACGAACCTTTAGAGCCGCTTATGAACAAGAACCTCACGACCTCCGTGGCGACCGTCGTCATGGTCATCGCACTGATCGCCTTCGCCGCCCTGGCGCCCGGCCCTTTCGAGTCGTTGTTGACTACCATCCAGACCCGGGTGATAGGCGAGTTCGGCTTCATCTTCACCTATCCGGCTTTCTTCGCCTCACTGCTGTTTGTTGGCATCGCCTTGACACCGCTGGGCCGGCTGCGCTTCGGCGAAGAGTCCCCCGAGTTCTCCACTCTCGCCTGGCTCGGCATGCTGTTCGCCACCGGCATGGGCATCGGCCTGGTTACCTGGGGCGTCCTGGAGCCTCGCTACCACGTGGAAGCCGGCCTGAGCAGGGATCAGGCGCTGCTTTACGCCTTCAATCACTGGGGGCTGCTGGCCTGGGCAGGCTATCTCGCCATCGGCGTGATCTTCGCCCATGCCATGTACAACATGCGGCTCGACAAGCCGGCCGAATCCCTGCTTGGCGGCGGCTTCCTTAGCAAGCTCAACCTGGTCAGCCTGGTGGTCTCAACCGTGATCGGCCTCTCGCTGACCTTCTCCTATGCCGCCGACCCGCTGCAGAAGAGTGCCGCGCAGTTCCTGGGCATCGAGGTCGGCTCGACCACGATCATCGTGGCACTCTCGCTGTTCGCCATCGCCTCCAGCGCCTCGGGGCTCAAGCGCGGCATCAAGTGGCTGAGCAACTACAACGCGCTCCTCGCCTTGGCCCTGATGGCGAGTATCTTCGTGCTGACCGCACCGCTGGAGATTCTCGCCACCTTCGCCCGGCTGATGCCGGACTATGTGCTGCAGTACCCGGCGATGGCCCTGGAGGTCGGCTACAACGACCCCGAGAAAAAGGCCTGGCTGGCCGATTGGCTGTACGCCTTCGAAGCCGCCTGGTACGGCTGGTTCATATTCACCGGAGTGTTCATCGCGCGTATCTCCAAAGGCCGCACGCTGCGCCAGCTGGTGCTCGGCGTGATGCTGGTGCCGAGCCTGTTCTCCTGCTTGTGGTTCACCACCTTCGGAATTGGCGGATTGAACACCGGCGCCGAGGACGTCTTCGCCCTGATGGCCTTTGTGGATGAGCACGGCTTCCTATCGGCGATCCTTGCGCTGAACATTCTGCTGTTCTTCGTCACCAGTGCCGACTCCGCGGGCCTGGTCTGTGAGATGCTCACCGTCCAGCGCTCGCGGGCCTTCTGGATCGTCACCATGGCTGCTCTGGCGGTAGTCATCAACTGGCTGGACGGCGACATCTTCAAGGTCATTCTCTCGCTCATCTCGGTGGCGGCCATTCCGGTTGCCTTCGGCATCTTCGCCCTGGTATCGGCCTTCCTGATACGTTTGAGGCAATACCGCTCGCAGCCATCAACTACTGACTGCGTCGCTATAAACCCACTGGCTTGCCACCACAAGGGCGAATTCCGAACGACAAGGAGGCTCCCGTGAGCGTTGACTTGCCCACGACGCCCGACGATGACGTCTGGCCAATCGGCGACTTCATCGCCCGCTTCGAGGCCGGGCTGGCCAGCATGGACGGCCTCGACTGGCCCGAGGCTCGCGAGCGCTATGATGCGTTATGCAGGACGTTCGCCCCACCCGATCCGTCGGGCATGCATGTCATCGACGAGCGATGCAGCGGCGTTGACGTCCGCCGCTTCGTGTCTGCGGAGGCTCGCTCAGGCAGGGTGCTGTTTGTTCACGGCGGCGGCTTTACCATCGGCTCGGTGCGCAGCCATCACGGCGTCGCTGCCAGCCTCGCCGCGCGCCTGGGTCGCGAGGTGATCAGCGTCGACTACCGCCTGGCCCCCGAGGCGTGCTATGCCGAGATGCTGGCCGACTGCCTTGCCGTGGCCGACGCCTGCGAACCGCTCGCCCTGGTGGGGGACAGTGCCGGTGGTCGGCTGGTACTGGATCTGGCCGTCAAGTTACCCACAGAGGTGCCACTAGGATTGATCTATCCGCCTGTGGATGGAATCGATGGGTCGACTCTGGGCGCATCGGCGCCCTTGCTCTCACGGGAAGAGGTGCTGGGCATCGCCGATTACTGTCCCGAGGCACTCCCCCCCGACACGCAGGCCGAGCCACCCGCGCGACAGATGGAGGTTGTGGCGGTAGCGCATGACCCGCTCACCCGTCCGCTGGAGGCCGCCGTAGCACGTTGGCGGCATGACGGTGCCAGCATCGGCTATCGCTGTGCCGACGTCATGGTTCACGGTGCCCTGCACGCCCATGCGCGACTTCCCGAAATGCACAACGCCTGGCAGGCGTTCTGCCAGGCGCTGAAGGGGCGGCTCGGGGAGTAACGCCGTCGAGCTTACTGGTAGAGGGCGCATACCGCCTCGATGGCGGGCGAGCGTCTCGACAAAGCGCGACTTATTCCTGTCGCAGGCAGACCTTTCTTGCCGACCCAGACCACGCTCCCCTCAACACTCGATCCCGCTGACGGCGAGGCCACCCTTAGAAGTCTCCTTGTACTTCTCCTGCATGTCGGCGCCGGTGTCGCGCATGGTGCGGATCACCTTGTCCAGCGAGATGAAGTGCTGGCCATCGCCGCGCAGGGCCATCTGGGCGGCATTGATCGCCTTCACCGAGGCGATGGCGTTGCGCTCGATGCACGGCACCTGGACGAGGCCGCCTACCGGGTCGCAGGTCAGGCCCAGGTTGTGCTCCAGGCCGATCTCGGCGGCGTTCTCCACCTGATCGATACTGCCGCCCATCACCTCGGTGAGACCGGCGGCGGCCATGGCACAGGCCGAGCCCACCTCGCCCTGGCAGCCCACCTCGGCGCCGGAGATGGAGGCGTTCTTCTTGCACAGGATGCCCACGGCGCCGGCGGCGAGCAGGAAGTCCACCACGTCGCGCTCGCTGGCGCCCTTGCGGAAGTGCATGTAGTAGTGCAGTACCGCCGGGATGATGCCGGCCGCGCCATTGGTGGGGGCGGTGACCATGCGCCCGCCGGCGGCGTTCTCCTCGTTGACCGCCAGGGCGTAGAGGTTGACCCAGTCCATGGCCGACATGGTGGTGGCGATCAGCGAGTCGTCGTCGCTGCTGTCCAGCAGGCGCTGATGCAGCGAGCGGGCGCGACGGCGGACATTGAGCCCGCCGGGCAGCACCCCCTCGGCCTCGAGCCCCTTCTCCACACAAGCCTTCATGGCCTGCCAGATCTCGCAAAGCCCGGTGCGGATCTCTTCCTCGCTGCGCCACGCCTTCTCGTTCGCCAGCATCAGCTCGCTGATCCGCAGCCCGCTCTCGCGACACATGCGCAGCATCTCGTCGCCGGTCTGGAAGTCGTAGGGGATCTCGGTATGGTCGGTGTCCAGCACCCCCTCGGCAGACTGTGCCTCGTCGATCACGAAGCCGCCACCCACCGAGTAGTAGGTGTTGCGATAGAGCTCGCCGGTGTCACCATGGGCAATCAGTCGCATGGCGTTGGGGTGGCGCGGCAGGCTCTCCTCGAGCAGGCGCATATCCCGCGCCCAGACGAAGGGCACGCGGTGGCGGCCGGCCAGACGCAACGTGTCCGAAGTCTTGAGCTCGTCGATGCGCGGGGCGATGACATCGGGATCGATGCGATCGGGACGCTCGCCCATCAGCCCCATGATCACCGCGTGGTCGGTACCGTGGCCGATGCCGGTGGCGGAAAGCGAGCCGTAGAGCTCGACCTCGAGACGCGCGACGTGCTCGGTCAGCTCCCTGGCCTCGAGCTCGGCGACGAAGTTGCAGGCGGCCTGCATCGGACCCACGGTGTGGGAACTGGACGGCCCGACGCCGACCTTGAACAGATCGAAGACGCTGATTGGCATGATGCTATGACCTTGTTGTTGGATTCATCGAGAGGCGCCTGACGGTGCCTATCGATCGAAGACCACGGTGCGTTTGGCGTGCAGGAAGACACGGCGCTCCACGTGCAGGGCCACCGCTCGGGCCAGGGTGAGGCACTCGACGTCACGCCCCTTGGCCACCAGGTCCTCCGGGTAGTCGGCGTGGCTCACCGGCTCCACGCCCTGGGTGATGATCGGCCCCTCGTCCAGGTCATCGTTGATGTAGTGGGCAGTGGCGCCAACCAGCTTGACGCCCTTCTCGTAGGCCTGGTGGTAGGGCCTGGCACCCTTGAAGCCGGGCAGCAGGGAGTGGTGGATATTGATGGCGCGGCCGCTGAGCTTCTCGCACATGTCGCTGGAGAGCACCTGCATGTAGCGGGCCAGGATCACCAGCTCGGCGCCGCTCTCCTGAACCACCTGCCACACCTGCGCCTCCTGCTCGGGCTTGGTCTCGGGGGTGATCGGAAAGTGGTGATAGGGAATGCCGTGCCACTCCGCCAGGTCGGCCAGGTCCGGGTGGTTGGAGACGATGGCGCGTATCTCGATGGGCAGCTGGCCGATGCGATAGCGGTAAAGCAGGTCATTCAGGCAGTGATCCGCCTTGGAGACCATGATCACCACCGGCATGCGCGTGCCGGGGGCGGTGAGTTCGAAGCTCATCTCGAACTCGGCGGCGCGGGCGGCGAACTCGGCCTGGAAGGCCTCGGCGTCGAAGCCTTCAGCCTCCGGCTTGAACTCCGTGCGGATAAAGAAGCGCCCGCTCAGCCGGTCGTCGAAGGAGTGCTGCTCGGTGATGTAGCAGCGGCTCTCCTTGAGGAAACGGGTAACCACGTCCACGGTGCCCAGCCGGCTCGGGCACTGGGCCGCCAGGATCCAGCGATTGTTGTTGTCTTTCATCTCATCTCTCCCGAAAGGGGCCGGCAGATGCCGGCCCTCTCTCTTCTAACAAGCAACAGCTGTTACTCTTCCACGCCGATGGCGTACTCGGCACCGGCATCCAGGATCCAGCGATAGACGTAGTCGGCGAAGCTTCTGCGCAGTACCAGCTCCCAGCGCTCCTCGGTCGGCCGACGCAGGATCAGGTTGGCCTTGGCGAACACCGTGGTCACTCCCTTGCCCACCGGGAAGGCCTCCGGGTGAACGTCATAGGGTGTCGACTTCATCAGGAGCTCCCGTGCCTTCTCGCCCGAGAGCTCGACCAGGGTCTGGCCGCCACTGACATCGACGATGGCATAGTGGGCATCGCCCAGGGCGTCGCGCAGCCGCTGCTCGATGTCGAGCTCCTCGCCACCGGGCACGATCACCAGCCACTCATCCGGCGACAGCCACTGAACGCTGCGCTCGCCGCTGGCATCCAGCGCCAGCCCCAGGGGCTGGCCGGGTAGGCTGATGCCCAGCACCTTGCGCACGGCCTCATCGAGAACGATGGCTCCACCGCGCAGGATCAGATGACCCAGGAAGGCCTGCTCCTTGAGCAGGACCCGGCTGCCGGATGTCGCGGCGGGCACACTGCCCGTGTCGAACGCCACGGACAGCGGTGACTCCATGGGAATCGAGGCGTCCGGATGGGTGTTGAAGGTCGCAACCTTGCCGTAAGTGATATCAGACATGCTGACGCTCTCCCTTGGGATCGATGAATACGGGGCTGACGACCTCGACCTCATGGGCCTGACCGCCCGGCATCGGCACATAGAGCTTCTCGCCCATGCGGTCGCGGCCGCCCTTGATCACTGCCAGGGCAAAGCCGCTCTCCAGGTTCGGGCTGTAATAGCTCGAGGTCACGTGACCCAGCATGTCCATGGGGATGGGCTGGTCCTTGTCGACGACGATATGGGCGCCCTCTTCCAGCACCACCTTCGGGTCGACGGGCTTGAGCCCCACGAACTGCTTGCGGTCCTTGCGCGCCGTATCCGGACGCGTCAGGGCGCGCTTGCCGATCCAGGAGAACGGCTTGTCGTAGCCGATCGCCCAGAACATGCCCAGGTCCTCGGGGGTCACCGAGCCGTCGGTATCCTGACCGGCGATGATCAGCCCCTTCTCGGCACGCAGCACGTGCATGGTCTCGGTGCCGTAGGGCGTCAGGTCATACTTCTTGCCGTGCTCGAACAGGGTCTTCCAGACGTGCATGGCGTAGTTGGCCTGGACGTTGATCTCGTAGGCCAGCTCCCCGGTGAAGGAGATGCGGAACACCCGCGCCGGGACATCGGCCACCTTGCCGTTGCGCCAGTCCATAAACTTGAACTGCTCCTTGTCGAGATCGATATCGGTGATCTCGGACAGCAGCTTGCGCGCATCCGGGCCGGTCACGGTCATGGTCGCCCAGTGATCGGTGACCGAGGTGAAGTACACCTGCAGCTCCGGCCACTCGGTCTGGTGCCACAGCTCCAGCCACTCCATCACGCCGGCGGCGCCGCCGGTGGTGGTGGTCATCAGGAAGTGGTTCTCGCCCAGGCAGCTGGTGGTGCCGTCGTCCATCAGCATGCCGTCGTCCTTGCACATCAGGCCGTAACGCACCCGGCCCGGCGCCAGCTTGGCCCACTTGTTGGTGTAGACACGACCGAGGAACTCCCGGGCGTCCGGTCCCTGGATATCGATCTTGCCCAGGGTGGAGGCATCGAGGATGCCGACGCCGGTACGCACCGCCAGGCTCTCGCGGGCCACCGCCTCGTCCATGGTCTCCAGCTTGCCGTTGACCTTGCGCGGGAAGTACCAGGGACGCTTCCACTGGCCGACATCCTCGAACTCGGCGCCGTTCTCGACATGCCACTGGTGCAGCGCGGTGTAGCGCTCAGGGTCGAACAGCTCGCGGCAATGGCGACCGACGATGGCGCCGAAGGTGACCGGCGTATAGTTGGGCCGGAACACCGTGGTGCCCACCTCGGGAATCGACTTGCCGAGACAGCGCGCGGCGATGGCCATGCCGTTGATGTTGCCGAGCTTGCCCTGGTCGGTGCCGAAGCCCATGGCGGTGTAGCGCTTGACGTGCTCGATGGACTCGAAGCCCTCGCGAGTGGCCAGTTCGATGGCCGCCGCGGTGACGTCGTTCTGCATGTCGACGAACTGCTTGGGCGCACGCAGGGTCGGCTTCTCGTGGGGCACCTGATAGAGGGCACAGGCCTGGCCTTCGCGGATGGCATCGGCCCGGGGCGGCTCGATGGCACTGGCGGACTTGCCCAGCGCGGCAAGGGCCTCGCTCGCCTTGGCCGCTCCATCGGCCAGGCCTCCGGCCAGGTCATGCACGCCACGCGCGCTGCCGGCGGCGTGCACCCCCTTCACCAGGCTGGGCACGAAACCGAGGATCTCATCGTCCCAGGTGGGTCGTGCACCGGTGTGAGAGGCCAGGTGGATCACCGGGCTGTAGCCGCCGGAGCTGGCGATGGTGTCGCACTCCAGGAGCTCGGCCTGACCGGTGACCTTGAAGGCCGCGGCATCGATGGTCGCCACACGGGCGCCGCTGACGCGCTTGTCGCCCTTGGCCTCGAGCACCGCCGCGCCTTCGATGATGCGAATGCCGCGGGCGCGAGCCTGCTCGACCAGCTCGCCATCCGGGTTGCGGCGCGCATCGACGATGGCCACCACCTCGCGGCCGGCCTCATCCCAGTCCAGGGCGGCGCGGTAGGCGTGGTCGTTGCTGACCGAGAGCACCAGCTTGTTGCCCGGCACCACCCCGTAGCGGCGGATATAGGTGGAGACCGCACCGGCCACCAGATTGCCCGGCACATCATTGTTGCCATAGACCAACGGACGCTCATGGGCGCCGGTGGCGAGCAGCACCTGGCCGGCACGCACGCGGTGCATGCGCGAGCGAGTAGGACGGACGCCGTCGATGGTAGGCGCCGTTTCGCCGAGGTGCTCGGTGCGCCGCTCATGCAGGGTCACGAAGTGATGGTCATGGTAGCCATTGGCGGTGGTGCGCGGCAGCAGGGTGACATTGTCGTTCTCGGCCAGCTCGCTGATCACCTGCTCGGCCCACTGGGCGGCGGGGCGGTCGTCGAGCAGCTCGCGGCTGTCGAGCAGCGAGCCCCCCATCTCCTCCTGCTCATCGCACAGGATCACTCGGGCACCCGCCCGGGCGGCTGTCAGCGCGGCGGCCAGACCCGTGGGGCCGGCGCCGACTACCAACAGGTCGCAATGCTGGTTGAGGTGGTCGTAGCTGTCGGGATCGTTTTCCATCGGGCTGCGACCCAGACCCGCTCCCTTGCGGATGTACTTCTCGTAGGTCATCCACATGGAGGCCGGAGCCATGAAGGTCTTGTAGTAGAAACCCGGCGGCATGAAGCGCCCGCCCAGCTTGCCGACCAGGCTCATGACATCACGCTGCACGTTGGGCCAGCCGTTGGTGCTCTGCGCCGTGAGGCCCTCGAACAGCGCCTGCTGGGTGGCACGCACGTTGGGCACCTGGGCCGCCTCGGTGCTGCCCAGCTGGACCAGCGCATTGGGCTCCTCGGCGCCGGCGGCGACGATGCCCCGGGGCCGCGAGTACTTGAAGCTGCGGTTGACGAGATCCACCCCGTTGGCCAGCAGTGCCGAGGCCAGGGTGTCACCGGCATGGCCCTGATAGCGCTTGCCGTTGAAGGTGAAGCTCAGGGTGCGGGCGCGATCGATGCGTCCACCCTGGCGAAGACGATTAACCTGACTCATGCCTTGACTCCTTCCTGACCTGCGACCACTCCCGCCTCGTCGGCGACGTTCACGGCAGCCCCCTGCTCGGCGGACTTGCCCTCGGGGTGCTCGGCGCTGAAGCGAGGCTGCTCACCCATTCGGTAGGTCTCGAGGATCTCGTAGCTCGCCGAATTGCGTGTAATGTTGAAGAACTTGCGGCAGCCGATCGCGTGCACCCACAGCTCATGGTGGATACCCCGCGGGTTGTCACGGAAGAACAGGTAAGCCCCCCACTGCTCATCGGTGCAGGACTCGGGGTCCTCGGGACGGGCGATATGCGCCTGGCCCTTGGGGTGGAACTCCTCTTCATCGCGGTATTCGTCGCAATAAGGGCAATGGATATAGAACATCGTATTTCTCCTTAGTGCGCGACGCCGGCGGCGCCATGTTCATCGATCAGGGCGCCGGTGTTGAAGCGGTCGATGGAGAACGGCGCAGCGATGGGGTGCATCTCGCCCTTGGCGAGGCTCGCCGCGAACACATGCCCGGAGCCGGGTGTCGCCTTGAAGCCACCGGTGCCCCAGCCGCAGTTGAAGAACAGCCCCTTGACCTTGGTCTTGGAGAGGATCGGACAGGCATCCGCACAGGTGTCGACGATGCCGCCCCACTGACGGTTCATGCGCACCCGCGAGAAGATCGGGAACATCTCGACGATGGCCTGCAGGGTGTGCTCCACGGTGGAGTAGCTGCCGCGCTGGCCGTAGCCCAGGTAACCGTCGATACCGGCGCCGATGACCAGGTCACCCTTGTCGGTCTGGCTGATATAGCCATGCACGTGGTTGGACATCACCACGGTATCGAGCACCGGCTTGAGCGGCTCGGAGACCAGCGCCTGCAACGGATGCGACTCCAGCGGTAGCGTGAGGCCAGCCATCTTGGCCACCACGCCGGAGTTGCCCGCCGTGACACAGCCGATGGTCTTGGATTCGATATCGCCGCGATTGGTATGCACGCCATACACCTGGCCATCGCGAATCTTGAAGCCGGTGACCTCGGTATTCTGCAGGATATCCACCCCCAGGGCGTCCGCCGCCCGGGCGTAGCCCCAGGCCACCGCATCGTGGCGCGCGACGCCGGCACTCTTCTGCCAGGAGGCCCCAAGGATCGGATAGCGGGCACGCTTGGAGGTGTCGATGACCGGCACGATCTCCTTGATCTGGTCGGGGTAGATCACCTCACTGTCGACACCGTTCAGCCGGTTGGCATGCACTCGACGCTGGATGTCACGCATGTCCTGCAGGGTGTGCCCCAGGTTCATAACGCCACGCTGGGAGAACATCACGTTGTAGTTGAGGTCCTGGGACAGCCCCTTCCACAGATCCAGCGAGTGGTCATAGAGACGTGCCGCCTCGTCCCACAGATAGTTGGAGCGCACGATGGTGGTGTTGCGCGCGGTATTGCCGCCCCCCAGCCAGCCCTTCTCCAGCACTGCCACGTTGGTGATGCCGTGGTTCTTGGCCAGATAGTAGGCGGTGGCCAGGCCGTGGCCGCCGCCGCCGACGACGATCACGTCGTACTGCTTCTTGGGCGTGGGGTTGCGCCACTGGCGCTGCCAGTTCTCGTGGTGGCTGAGCGCATGTTTCGCCAGCCCGAAGCCTGAATAGCGTTGCATCTTGTTCCTCCTCGGCCGGCCCCGCCTGGCGGGGCCGATCCTTTGCGGGTTCAGGCGGTAGCGGTTTCGCGTACCGCAGCCGGGGCGGCATCGCCGTAGACCGGATGGCGCTCGCAGAGGGCGGCGACCTTCTCGCGCACCTCGGCCTCTACGGCGTCGGTGTTGCCCTGCTCGGCCAGCACATCAAGGATGTCGCAGATCCAGCCCGCCAGGTCGCCGCACTCGCTCTCGTCGAAGCCGCGGGTGGTGACCGCCGGGGTGCCGATACGCAACCCAGAGGTGACGAAGGGGCTCTGCGGGTCGTTGGGCACGGCGTTCTTGTTGACGGTGATATGGGCGCGGCCGAGTGCTGCATCTGCGTCCTTGCCGGTGACTCCCTGCTTGATCAGCGAGACCAGGAAGAGATGGTCGTCGGTGCCGCCGGAGACGACGTCATAGCCACGCTCCAGGAAGACATCGGCCATGGCGCGGGCGTTGTCGATGACACACCGCTGGTACTGCACGAACTCCTGGCTCATGGCCTCCTTGAAGGCCACCGCCTTGGCGGCGATGACATGCATCAGCGGGCCGCCCTGCTGACCGGGGAAGACCGCGCCGTTGAGCTTCTTGTAGAGATCGGCATCGCCGGTGGCGGAGAGGATCAGGCCGCCGCGCGGGCCACGCAGGGTCTTGTGGGTGGTGGTGGTGACCACATGGGCGTGGGGCAGCGGGCTCGGGTAGTGGCCGGCGGCGACCAGGCCTGCCACGTGGGCCATGTCGACCATCAGCCAGGCGCCTACCTCGTCGGCGATGGTGCGGAAACGACGCCAGTCGACGACGCGGGCATAGGCGGAGAAGCCGGCGATGATCATCTTCGGCTTGTGGCTCTTCGCCAGACGCTCGACCTCGGCGTAGTCGATCTCGCCGGTCTCCGGGTTCAGGCCGTACTGCACGGCGTGGTAGTGCTTGCCGGAGAAGTTCGGCGCCGCCCCATGGGTCAGGTGGCCACCGTGGGCCAGGCTCATGCCCAGCACGGTATCGCCGGGCTTGACCAGGGCCATGAAGGCCGCGGCGTTGGCCTGGGCGCCGGAGTGGGGCTGGACGTTGGCGTAGTCGGCACCGAACAGGTCGCAGGCGCGGTCGATGGCCAGTTGCTCCACCACGTCGACGTGTTCGCAGCCGCCGTAGTAGCGCTTGCCCGGGTAGCCTTCGGCATACTTGTTGGTGAGCTGGGTGCCCTGAGCCTCCATCACCGCACGGCTGGCGTAGTTCTCGGAGGCGATCAGCTCGACGTGGGCCTCCTGGCGGGCCACCTCGTCGGCGATGGCGGCGGCGACCTGGGAATCGTAGCTGGTGAGAGAGGCGTGATTCATGAGTTTCTCCTGTTGTTGTCGCTCATTGTTCGTTTTTCAAAACCCCATGACCGGAATCTATCGGTACGCCTGTCATGGGGAAAATTTGAAATCCCAATGTCCGGATAAGGCGCTCAGTTGACCCGGTAAATGTCCGCGTTGAAGCGCTCGCTCTGCTTGCCCCAGGAGTCGAACTCCATGACCTCTTCCCCTTGCTCGGCCCAGGACTGCTTTTCCTTGTCACTCGCCAGGGGCGAGAACCATCCGGTCCATCCATAGAGGATGCCGATCAGGGGGGAGAGCCAGCAGGCGAAGGCCAGGGGGATGTAGAGAAGGTCAACAGGGTTTCCGCTATAGACACCGAGCCCCAGCGAGGTGATGACCACGGCGCCGCCGGCATTCCACGGCACCAGCGGGGAGACCAGAGTGCCGCCCTCCTCGGTGGCACGGGACAGGTTGAGCATCGAGTAGCCCATGCCACGATAGGCCGGCCCGAACATGCGCCCCGTCAACGCGATGGAGAGGTAGGGGTCACCGGCGACCACGTTGGTCACCATGGAACTGCCGATCGCCGAGGTCTGCAGGCCACCGAAGCTCCTGATGCGCTTGACGACCGCATCGAGGATCGCCCGCATGGACCCCGTGCTTTCCAGGACGCCACCGAAGGAGAGGGCGATCAGCAGCAGGGTAATTACCCAGGTCATGGACTGGATGCCGCCGCGATTGAGCAGCCCGTCGATCTCTGCCACCCCTGTCGCGATCTCGTAACCGGAGAAGGCGTAGGCGAAGAGGTGCTTCACCTCGGCCCCCTGGAAGCCCATGGCCGCCAGGCCACCCAGGATGACGCCGGCAAACAGCACCGGAATCGCCGGCAAGCGCATCACGGCCATGCCGATGACCAGCACGACCGGCAGCACCGTCCACCAGGAGAGCATGAAGTGTTCGGACAAGCCGTTGTTGATGGAAGCGATCCGGGCGAGGGAAGCCGACTCGTCGCCCACCAGGTTGAAGCCGGCCAGCAGGTAGATCACCAGGGCGATCAGCATGGCGGGCAGGGTGGTGGGGGCCAGGTTGCGAATGTGATCGAAGAGATTCACGCCGGTGACCGCTGGCGCCAGATTGGTGGTATCCGACAGCGGGGAGACCTTGTCGCCGAAGAAGGCGCCCGAGACCACGGCGCCGGCTGTCCAGTAGACTGGGATGTCGAACCCGGCGCCGATCCCCATCAGGGCCAGGCCCACCGTGCCGACGGTGCCCCAGGAGGTGCCGAGTGACACGGACACGACGGCACACAGCAGGGCCGCCGCCGCCAGGAAGAACTGGGGGCTGATCAGTTCGAGGCCGAAGTAGATCAGCGAGGGTACCGTGCCGCTGGCGATCCACACGCCGGTCAGCATGCCGACCAGGATCAGGATACCGATGGCCGGCAGGCCAACGCTGACCACATGCAGCATGCCCTCCTCCATGTCCTTCCAGGAGGTGCCGTTCAAGCGCCCGACCAGGGCGGCAAACCCGATGCCCAGTACCAGAGGGACGTGCGGGGTAAAGGTATCAAACACGAACAGCTGGATACCCAGCACGATAAAAGTCAAAAGAATGGGCAGCAGGGCCCATTGCAGCCCGATGCGGGGCTTGGTTGTGTCCATCATCTCGCCTTCTCCGGATGGTTATTCTTGTCGGCGGCTCGCAGCAGGCATCACGACGGCCGCCACCGCTAGCCATTAATAGCCAATGGAGGCGAGATATAATTGAACGTATGCGACATGATCCAAGAACGAAGTCACCGAAACGGCATCGAATCGGTGCTTCAAGGAGCCGAATCACCCTTTAGTCGTACAGATATGGCGGGCATCAGGCGTCGCTGATATGCAGGAAGAAGGGGTCGACCGGATCGCTTCCCGGCGAAGCGGCTCGCTTGCGCATTTCCGACGGCGTGGCACCGAAGGTGCTGCGGAAGTGGCGCGAGAAGTGGGCAGTATCGGCGAAACCGCAGCGTTCGCCGATCTCGGTGATGCTCTTGCCGGTGTAGTGAAGCAGCCAGAGGCCATAGCGCAGGCGCAGCTCCCTGGCGAACTTCTGGGGACCGACGCCCAGGGTCGCTCGGAAGCGGCGCTCCAGGTGGCGACGCGAAGTGCCGACCCGCTCGGCCAGCACCTCCATTGGTATCGCCTCCCCCAGGTGTTGCTCGAGCACGGTGATGGCACGCCGCACCAGGCGGTCCTCGATCTTGCCGAACACCACCGGCTGGGGCTGTGGGTGGGTTCCCGCCCGCGCCTCATCGAGGAGCATGATGTTGAGGCTCTTCATGGCCCAGGCCTTGCCGAGGTGGCGCTCGACCAGGTACGCCGCCAGGTCGGCCGCTGCCGCGCCGCCGGCACAGGTGAGGCGATCCCCATCATCGATGAACAGCCGATCGGCCACCGGCTCGATGGCCGGGAAACGCTGGGCCATGTCGCGATGGTGGTACCAGCTAACGCAGCAGCGCCTCCCCTTCATCACCCCGGCCTGGATCAGGGCGAACACGCCGGTACACAGCCCCACCAGCGTCACCCCGGCCTCGGTTGCCTGGCGCAGGTAGGCCAGGGCCGCGGTGTCACGCGGATCACCCTCGTGCTGGACGCCTCCGACGACCACCAGATAGTCGAACTCGGCGGGATCCCGGAACCGCTCGCAGGGAGAGATGGCGGCACCGCTGCTGGAGAGCACCGACTCGCCGGCGCTGCTCATGAAGGTCCAGTGGCAGCGCACCTGGCGGCTACGATCCCCCTCATCGGCCGCCAGGCGCAGGCAGTCGACGAAGGCGGCGAATGGCATCAACGTGAAGCGATGCAGCAGGACGAAGCCGACCGAGAGGGGTTCGTCCTCCAAGTGTGTGCTCATTAACTTTGTCCGGATCTGGGTGGCGAAACAAGCCGCCAGGATGATCAAGGCCCAGGCTCCACTCTACCCCGCCAGGTCCTGAGGCAACCATCCAGTCGGCCCGTCCCGCATCTACACCTACACCACAAACAGCGGCGCCCGCAGACTCTGCGGGCGCCGCCATGGTATCGAACAAACGGGCTTAGGAGTGCACCGCCGAGCCATTGAACCGGGAACGGGGCGTCACCAGCGATACCCCCACATAGCAGATCGAGGATACCACACAGCCTGTCAGCGGCCCGATCAACCAGCCCACATCGGCGAACAGCATCATGTAGCCGCTGGTGCCGAAGCCAGCCAGCATGGCAACCAGGGCGCCCCAGGCGCTACCCTGCCAGAAGGTGGAGATAAATACCGGACCGATCATACTGGCCAGCAGGGTGCCGGTGCCGAGGATGCCCAGCCAGGAGAGCATGAAGGGCGGCGCGTAGAGCATCATCAACAAGGCGACGATACCCAGGACCACGACGGCCAGACGATTGACCCACAGCACCAGCCGCTGGCTATGGAGAAGGTTGCTGAACAGGGCAAGCCGCAGATCATGGGAAGTCGCCGAGGCCACGGTATGCAGCAGCGAGTTCGCAGTGGACTTTATGGCGAACAGGATAAACAGGGTGATAAAGCCCTGAAGTGCCGGATGCATGAAGTGTTCGAGATAGGCCGGCATGGCATTGTCAGGGTCGGCCAGGTCCGGCATCTGTGCCCGCATATAGAGGCCGACAAGCGGCACCAGGCTCAACAGGGCCCCCAGGATCGCCACATAGACGCCCGCCTTGTGCAGCTTGACGTCCGGCTTGAAGGCCAGGAAGCGTATTGCCATGAACGGCAGGACCGCGGCGAACAGGAAGGCATAGGGCAGCACCAGGAACACCGTCGCCGTGCTGTCGCCATAATGGGCCCCGGTGGTAGGATTCAGAAGCTCAGGATCGATGGCGTTGAGGGAGGTCTCCCAGGTTCCGAGATCCACCGAGGTAAAGATCTGGATCTTGACTGCCCCCGCCCTGAAGGACGGAGATTCCCAATTCACCGAGAATCGGACACGGAAGCTGGCTCCATGCCGCTTACATTCTCTCCAAGGGCTAACACCGCCAGCCCGGCGGCTTTGATGTTGACCGCGGCGTTGATATCGCGGTCGTGTTCGGCTGCGCATTCGGGGCACATCCAGGCACGAACCTGCAACGGCATCTCGGGCATCACATGCCCGCAGCCGGAACAGCGCTTGCTGGAGGGATACCACGGGTCGATCGCCGACACCTGCCGGCCCGCCCAGGCTGCTTTGTACTCCAGCTGCCGGACGAACTCGCCCCAGCCGGCATCGCTGATCGATTTGGCCAGCGAGCGGTTGTGCAGCATGTTCTTCACCTTGAGGGACTCGACGCAGATCACTTGGTTCTCGTTGACAATCTGGCGGGACAGCTTGTGCAAGCGGTCCATCCGGCAATCGGAGATTTTGGCGTGAAGGCGAGCGACCTTCTGCCTGGCCTTGGCACGGTTCTTCGAGCCGAGCATCTTCTTGCTCAGCCGACGTTGGGCCTTGGCCAGACGGGTCGCGTACTTCGCCGTGTGGCGGGGATTGCCGATTCGATGCCCGTCGCTGGTGACGAACAAGTCTTTCAAACCGAGGTCGATGCCCACCATTTTCGCGGTCACGGGCAGCGACTCGGCGTCGAACTCGCACAGGCACGCGACGAAGTAGCGGCCTGCCGAGTCCTTGGACACGGTGATGGTAGTCGGTTCGCTGGGCAGCTCGCGACTCCAACGCACCGGGAGCGGCTCCTTGCACTTGGCAATAAACAGCTTTCCGTCACGGTACTTGAACGCCGAGCGCGTAAATTCCGCCGACTGGCGGTGCCGCTTGCTCTTGAAGTTCGGGTACTTGGCACGACCCTCAAAAAAGTTCTTGAAGGCCGTCTGTTGGTGGCGAAGGCACTGCTGAAGTGGCACCGAGCTGACCTCGTTGAGAAACGCGGTCTCGCTGGACTTCTTCATCCGCGACAGCTCAGCGTTCGCGGCCACATAGCCAATTCTTTCGCGCCGCTCATGGAAGACATCGGTGCGGTAGCGAAGCACCGCGTTGTAGACGAAACGCACACAGCCAAACGTCCGAGCAAGAAGCTGTTCTTGCTCAGGCGTCGGATAGAAGCGGTATCGGTAAGCGCGTTTTGTCATACGCATACTGTATAAACAACCATGCACAGATAGCAACCATCAAAGAAGGAGGCAGCGAGAACAGGGTCGTCCTTGCGGACGACGCGCTATCCCTCCCGGCACTAGAAGTACCGGGTATCTCGCGCAAAACCTGATGATGATCACGGCCGCAAGTGCCATGCCGCAGACCATCACCGTATCGGTCCAGGCCACCGCGGCCAGGCCGCCCAGCATGGTATAGATGATGATTACCGATACCATCAGGAAGGCGCTCTGGTTGAGCTCGATGCCCAGCCAGCTGGCACCCAGGAGACCCACGGCCTTGATCTGACTGGTCAGGAAGACCAACAGCAGCAGGATGGTGATGAACCCCGCCACCCCCTGCAGCGCCCGCCCCATGGCACCGCCGCCATGGCTCTGGGCGATATACTCGGGAATGGTGTTGCTGCCCATCTCGATTGCCCGGCGCTGCAGGAATCGCGCAAAGTAGAGCACCGCGATCATCATTGCCGGGGCGAAGAAGAAGTTGCCCAGCACCTCGATGGCACCGAACTGGTAGGTGACGCCGGGTGACCCCATGAAGCCCCAGCCGCTGAAACCGGTGGCGACGATGGTACCGGCCGCAACGAAGGCACCCAACGAACGCCCCGCGACCAGAAATCCCCCTTCGTCGCTCTTGTTCATGTATTTCGAGGAGAGAAAGCCGAGGTAGATCAGCAGGCCGAAGGTGAGGATCAATAGCCCCCAGTTGAACATCTTGTAGGCATCCATGGTCACTTCCTCACCTGCTGAGCCGCCGACTTTCTCTTCAGCTCCCTGCGGAGATAGGCGGCCCCGGAGTGAATTAACATATAGCATGTCAATATAAGAAAAGTGGTCAATACCCAGGAATTCATCTGCTTAGCCTCTTGTTTTTGACTTGCCATAAAGGAGGGACTGGATCGTTGTTTTTAAGCCAGCATTACCAAGGTATTTCAGATAAAGTAGAGCGCCAATTTGTAAAGCTGATGTCCCGATCAAATAATGAAATGGCCCTGCAATGACCAATATTCCCACTGACCTGTTGAGGACCTTCGTCACCATCAAGGACCTGGGCGGCTTTACCAGCGCGGGCGAGCTGCTGGGCCGGTCTCAGCCGGCCATCAGCCTGCAGGTCAAGAAGCTGGAAGAGATCCTCGACACCAAGATCTTCCTCAGGGGCTCCAGCCTGGAGCTGACCGAGGATGGCGAATATCTCTACCGTGCCGCCAGGCAGATGCTGGAGATCAATGACCAGATCATCGCCAAGGTAAGGGGTGACAACATTTCGGGTAAGGTACGCCTCGGCATCCCCAACGACTTCGAGCTGGCGTTCCTGGCCAAGGCGCTGAGAAACCTGTCGCGGGTCTACCCCAATATCATCGTCGAGGTGGATTGCGAGATCAGCAAGGTGATACTACAGCGCTATCAGAAGGGACATTACGACATCGCCCTGGCCATGGAGCGGGCCAAGGCGAGCGAGGACAGGGACGCGCGGGACTACCGACTCGAGAGCCTCGAGTGGGTCTTCAAGGAGGGCTATCAGGCCAGCTGCGACGACGAGCCGATTCCCCTGATCGCCTACCCCCAGGGGTGTGTCTATCGCTCGATCATGGAGGAGGCACTGCAGGCCCAGCAGCACCCCTATCGCTTCATGTACACCAGCACCAGCCTGCTCGGCATCTTCTCCGCCGTGGAAGAGGGGCTCGGCATCACCGCCATGGCACGCTCCGTCATACCGGACCATCTCAGGCATGCCGAAAGCACGGCGGCCCTGCCGGCCCTGGAGCGCGTCTGCATCGGCCTCTACTACAAGGAAGCCGAGCTCAACATCGCCTCGCGCCACGTGCTGGACTTCCTGAGATCCGGGATCGCCAACCTGTAAGCGGCGACCGGCGCAACGCAAGCAGGCCTGCCGGTCAGGGGGATGACCGGCAGGCCTGCTGTCTTAAGTGAGCACGCCGCCTCGAGCGTGCCCCCTGGCGGGTGGGGACAGGGCCGTCAGGTGCCTGAAACGCTGGGCTTCAGGTTGTCGCCGGAGACTGCCTGTACCTCCCCTTCGCCGTCGACCTCGAGTTTCACATTGGGGTCGGGATCATTGACCACCTTCTCGAGTTCCCTGGTCGCCTGGTCGCGATTGAGCAGGCGGCGAATGGTGTTGATGATCATCAGCAGGATCACGATGGAGAACGGGAAGGCGCCGATGATGGTGCCGGTCTGGACCGTATCGACCACTCCACTGCCACCGAGGGTCAGCAGCACCGTGGCCACGGCGCCGATGCTGAGCACCAGCACCACGCGGAACCAGGCACCCGCCCGCTTGGGCGCCGAGACGAAGTCCGCCAGGGCGTAGGTACCGGCGTCCAGGGAGGTCACGTAGTAGGTCGCCACCAGCACCGTCGCCACCACCAGCAGCAGGCTGCCCACCACCGGGATGGATTCCAGCATGGCGAAGAGGCCGCTGGCGACATCCGCATTCACCGCATCGGTGATGCCGCGTCCGCTCTTGTCGTCGTAGTAGATGGCCGCGGAGCCCAGCACACCGATCCACAGCATCACGATCAGGGAGGGGATCACGGTGACGCCGATGACGAACTCGCGCAGCGTACGCCCCCGGGAGATACGGGCGATGAAGCCGGCCACGAAGGGCGAGAAGGCGATCACCCAGCACCAGATGAACACCGTCCACCAGCCATTCCAGCTCTGCTGCCAGGAGGTCAGCGGCTCGGCGGTGCTCGGTGCATCCGTCCAGAAGCTCATGGGCACGAAGTTGGCGAAGTAGGAGCCGAAGGTCTGGGTGACATTGGAGATGATGAACAGCGTGGGGCCGAAGATGAAGGCGGCCACCACCAGCACGACGCTGAGGATGGAGTTCGTCTCGCTGATCAGGCGCATCCCCTTGCTGATGCCGAAGAACGCCGAGATCGCGGCGGCGGTACCGAGGCCCACGATGACGAACAGCCAGATGGTCGGCCCGGAGGTCACGCCGGTGAATGACGTCAGGCCCGCAGTAAACTGCATGGCGGCGAAGGCGAAGGAGGTGGAGAGGCCCAGGATAGTCGCCATGATCGCCAGCAGTTCCACCACCACGCCGGCTCCGCCCCGCGCCCAGCGCGGCAGCAGGTCCACCGTCGCCTCGCGGAAGGTCAGGGTCTTGCCCAGGTTGTGGTGAGAATAGGCGAGACACACCGCGACGACGCAGTACATGGCCCAGGCGGTGAAGCCCCAGTGGAAATAGGCCCAGACGATGCCGCCGCCCGCCACGTTGCCTTCCATCGCCTGGAAGACCGGACTCTCGTCACGCAGCATGATCGGCTCGGCCACCGACCAGAAGATCAGGCCGATGCCCTGGCCACAGGCGAAGAGCATGGAGTACCAGGCGAAGTTGCTGTATTCGGGTTTCGCCTTGGGGCCACCCAGCCTGACCCGGTTGCCCACCTTGCTGAATACCAGCCAGCCGCACACCGCCACGGCGAACAGCGAGTAGAGGATGAACAGCCAGGTGAAGCCACCCGTGACATAGGTGCGCAGGTCGAAGATGACCGAGGCGACGCCATCGGGGTTGCGCAGCACCATCACGATCAGCGCGATGATGGCGATGGGCGGGGCAAACTGGATGACCAGTCGCCCGACGGGGGGCAGGTCTCGCCCCGTGAATCGCGGGACCGCGACCGGTTCTTTCTTAGGCATCTTTGTACCTCACTATTGTTGTACTTGGCATCGTCCTTGATATCTCGGGCCCCGAGGCTCTCTCGAGGCGCCTGACCAGTGATTCAGTTCAAGTGCGATACGATTCCCGAGATGCACTCTTCAAGGATCAGCTCCCCCTTTTCGGCCGTTGCCTTCAGCGGCGATGAGAGGGTGCCGGAGGGCGCCACCCAGCTCGGGTCAGGAGGAAAGACGTCGTAGGGAGGGAAGCTGGCCGGTTCCACGTCGACGGCCTTGGACATGTCGACGAGTTCGGGATGAATCTTCAGCATGATCGAGGTTTCCAGCACCCCACCATGCTCCACGGCCCAGCCGGTGAAGCCATCCGGGAATACCTTGGCAACGGTCTCGTCGCTGATGAAGTCCCAGTAGGAGAGCAGGTAGATCCTGATCGAGATTCCCTCCGCCCGGCACTTGTTGACCAGCCGGTCGGCCGCCTCGCAGAGGTGCATGGAGTTCTCGAAGTGGCCGTTGATCAGGATGAATTCACGGTTGCCGTGATTGACATAGGCCTGCAGCACATCGAAGACATAGTTCTCGAGTGAAGCCCCCGAGACACAGGTCGTTCCCGGGAAGAAGTTGCCGCCGCCGGACTTCACCTGTGACTTGTAGCCGTAGCTGATGGGGGGTGCGACCAGCATGTTGTCGCCGCGCGACGCCACCTGCTCGCCGATATGGCTGGGGATCAGCACATCGGGATTGAGCGACATGTGTGGGCCATGCTGCTCGATGGCACCCACCGGCAGGATGATCCGGCACTGCCCATCTTCAGTCAGGGCCTTGTAGGTCATCCAGTCCAGGTTCTCTATCTTGACACTGTTCATCTCGTTGCTCCCGGCACGCTATCGTCAAGAAAGGGGGAGCCAAGCTCCCCCTTTATATTCAACATCTTACTTGATGATATTGTGCTCCGGGCCATACGGGAAGCCGGTGATGTTCTCGGCCCCGTGCTCGTTGACCACCAGAATGTCGTGCTCGCGATAGCCGCCGGCACCCGGCTGGCCTTCCGGCACCATGATCATCGGCTCCATGGAGACCACCATGTTGGGCTCGAGCACGGTCTCGATATCCTCGCGCAGCTCCAGGCCCGCCTCGCGGCCGTAGTAGTGGCTCAGGGTGCCGAATGAGTGGCCGTAGCCGAAGGTGCGGTACTTGAGCAGGTCATGCTTGGCGAAGATCTCGTTGAGCTCGTGGGCGATGTCGCAGCAGCGCACACCGGGCTTGATCAGCTCCTGGCCGCGGCGGTGGACCTCGCAGTTCACTTCCCACAGGCGCAGGTGCTCATCGGAGGCGTGACCGAGGAACAGGGTACGCTCCAGGGCGGTGTAGTAGCCGGAGATCATCGGGAAGGTGTTGAGGCTGAGGATATCGCCGGGCTGAACGCGGCGGCTGGTCACCGGGTTGTGGGCACCGTCGGTGTTGATACCGGACTGGAACCATACCCAGGTGTCCATCAGTTCGCTGTTGGGGTAGGTCTTGGCGATCTCGCGCACCATGGCTGCCTGACCGGCCAGCGACACCTCGTACTCCGGCACGCCGGCGTAGATCGCATCGCGCACGGCCACACCACCCACGTCGGCGATGCGTGCGCCCTGGCGGATCAGCGCGATCTCCTCGTCGGACTTGATCATGCGCATCTTCATGGTGGGCGCGCCGGCATCGACCAGTTCCACGTCGCCCAGCACATCCACCAGCTTCTGCTTGTTCTGCAGCGTCATGTGGTCGAACTCGACCGCGACCCGGCGCTTGCCTTCGCACAGCTGCTTGACGGCCTTGAAGAAGTTGTCCTTCTGCCAGTCGGTGTAGACGATATTGTCGCCCAGGCGGTTGCGACGATAGGGCTGGCCGCCGTCGATGTTGGCGGTCACCGTGGTGAAGCGATCCTGGGTCACCACCAGGCCGTAGTCGCGGCCGAACTTGCAGTAGACGAAGTCACTGAAGTAGTTGATGTTGTGGTAGGAGGTCAGCACCACCGCATCGACATCGTTCTGGGCCATGTAGTCGCGCAGGCGCGCCAGGCGGCCCTGCATCTCGGCGTCGGAGAAGGTCGGGACGACCTTGTCGCCGTTGGGAATCTCGATCAGTGACGGCAGTTGCATGTTGTTGTCTCCTCTGGGTCCGTGGGATCGACTCACCAGCCGGGGCGTCCGCGGCCCTGTCGGTGTCGGCCGCTCTCCCCTTCACTTGTCAGTGTTGTGTCGACTGCTGGTGATTCGAATATGGCCAGAGGCACCCCGCGGGACCAATGACTAGTGCAAATGCATGCATTGGCGCGGTCAATACGCTTTTATTTCAGTAAGTTATATTTTCGACAAATGCCGTCAGGGGCGGTGACCCGCGCGCCGCCGCGCCTCCCCAGGCGGATAACCGTAGCGCTCGCGGAAGGCGCGGGAGAAGCTGGTGCCGGAGGCGAAGCCGCAGGCCAGGCCGATGGCGAGCACCTCCATGTCGGTCTCGGTCAGCAGGTGATAGGCGCGCTCCAGGCGCAGGCCGAGGTACCAGCGGCGCGGCGTGGTGGAGAGATGCTGCTCGAACAGCCGCTGCAGCTGGCGGGGCGAGACCCCGCAGCGCGCGGCGATCTCCGCCAGCGGCAGCGGCGCTTCCAGGTAGCGCTCCATCAGCGCCACCGCCTGTACCAGACGGCGGTTGTGGGTGCCCAGGCGACGGGCCAGCGTCATGCGCTGCTGGTCGCTGCGGCTGCGCAGGCGCTCGTGGATCAGCTGTTCGGAGACATCCACGGCCAGTCGGGTGCCGTGGCGGCGGGCGATCACTTCCAGCGCCATGTCCATGGCGGCGGCCCCACCGGCACAGGAGAAGCGCCGCGGACCGAGCTCGAACAGTTCATCGCTGGTGGGGATGGCGGGAAAGCGCTCGTGGAAGGCGGGCAGGCTCTCCCAGTGAAGGGTGACCCGCTCCCCCTCCAGCAGGCCGGCGGCGGCGAGCAGGAAGCAGCCGGTATCGAGCCCGCCCAGGGTGCAGCCGGCCTGGTCCAGGCGGTGCAGCCAGGCCATGAGCGGCCGGGTAAGCAGCGCCTCGGGCGCGAAGCCGCTGCATACCGCCAGCGAGGGAAGATGGTGAACCGCGTCGATGGCACGGTCGGCGAGCAGGGTCATGCCGTTGCTGGCGGTGACAGGCTCACCGTCGACGCTGATCAGGGTCCAGTCGAATAGTGGCCGACCGCTGATGCGGTTGGCGATGCGCAGCGGCTCCACCGCGGCGAAGAAGGCCATCATCGAGAACTGTGGCAGCAGCAGAAAACCCACTTGCTCGGGCAGCGGGCCCGTGTAGTCCAGTCGCACGCCGTCTCGCTCCCCGTCCGTCAGCCTGCGATCACGCGCCTGATGCTTCCCGCCACGGGCAGTGCCATGGCTCAGTCGTCGGTCATCATCAGGTCGCGCATCTTCTGCTCATCGAGCACCACCAGCCGCTGGCGGTCGATATTGATGGCGCCGCTGTCGCGCAGCTTGGCCAGCAGGCGCGAGAGGGTCTCCGGAGTCATGGCCAGCTGAGCGGCTAGCCAGCGCTTGGGAATGGTCAGGCGCACCACCCGGGGCTCCTTGCCACGCCCCGACGGCAGCTGGCGCAGCACATAGCTGACCAGCCGCGACATGGCGTCGCCCTGGGTCAGCAGCGCCAGGTCCTCGAGCCGGTCGGTGAGTTCCAGCGCCAGACGGCTCATGAACTCGGCGCGGCACTCGGGGTGGCGATCCATGGCCTCGCGGCAGCGTTCGGCGGGAATCGACAGCACATGGGTGCGGCGCAGCGCCTCGGAGGAGTAGAGGTAGATGCCCTCCCGGGAGACCATGCTCAGCTCGCCCAGGGTGCCGCCACGCTCCACGCAGCGGATGGTAGCCAGGCGTCCGTCCCCGGCACTGCGTACCAGGCGCACCGCACCACTGATCACGATATGCAGCCACTCGGCAGGGGTATCCTGGCGGAACAGCCATTCACGGCTGGCCAGGGTGCGCGGCTCGCAGTCCTCGAGCAGCGCCTCGATCTCCTCGTCGGAGAGCGCACCCAGCCACGGCACGCCGCGCACCAGGTCACGCAGCTGGCGCGGCTTGAACAGCAGGTCAGCGGCCGAACTGGGCGGCTGGGCAGTATCCATAGGCATGTTGTTCCTCCACATCGGTGTCGGCGTCGACCAGCAGGTAGCCATGGGCCTGGCTGGCGGCACTCAGCATATGTGATCCCTGGCCGCCGGCCAGGCGTGCCACCGGCGTGCCGTCGCTCCAGTCGAGCACGACCCGCAGCAGTTCACGGCGACCACGCGGCCCGCGCCGCGAAAAGCCGGCGGTGACCGGAAAGCGCTGCAGTGCCGGCGGCGTCATCCCCTGGCGGCCTTGCACCAGGGGCAGGGCGAGGAACTGCCAGCCCACCAGCGAAGCCACCGGATTACCCGGCAGGGCAATCAGCGGTGTTCCGGCGGCGAGCGAATCGCCCAGGAAGCCAAGGGCGAAGGGCTTGCCGGGCTTGATGCCCACGCCATGGAAGGCGATGCCACCCAGCCGTTCGATGGCGGGGCGTACATGATCCTCCTCACCCACCGATACACCGCCGCTACAGACTACCAGATCGGCCTCGTCCCGGGCCCGGCCCAGGGCCTGATGCAGGTCAAGCGGATCGTCAAGAAGCACGCCCTGGTCGATGAGCTCGACGCCCGGGTGGGCCATCAGCGCCTTGAGCATCGCCCGGTTGCTGTCGAAGATCTGGCCCGGCGCACGGCGCTCGCCCGGCTCGATCAGCTCGTCGCCGGTGGAGAACAGCGCGATCTTCACGCGGCGCCTCACCGTCACCTCGGCGATACCGTGGCTGGCCAGCAGGGCGATGGCAGCGGCCTCGAGGCGCGTGCCGGCGGAGAGCAGCGGCGTGCCAGCGCGGCTCTCCTCGCCCCGGCGGCGGATATTGGCCCCCTCGGCGAATTCTCCCTCGACGTGCACCCGGCCTTCGGCATCCAGACGCACCTTTTCCTGGGGCACCACGGCGTCGGCGCCGATGGGCACCGGGGCGCCGGTGAAGATACGCGCGCAGCCGCCTTCGGGCAGGTGCATCACCCCGGCACCGGCCGGCACGCGCAGCATCACCGGCAGGCCCGCGGGGCAAAGCTCGGCCAGGCGCAGGGCATAGCCGTCCATGGCGCTGTTGTCGACGCCGGGCAGGTCCAGGGCCGCGGCAACATCATCGGCCAGCACCCGCCCCTCGGCGTCACCCAGCGCCACCCGCTCGTGCCCTTCCACCGGACGGGCGGCGGCGATCATGCGTTCACGGGCATCGAAAAGGTCGAGCAGACCGGAAGTGACCACCTCCGCGCAGCCACAGTTCATGCATCGACCTCCTCGTCGCTTTCCGTCTCGATCAGCGCCTCGCTGGTCGACGGCTCCTGCTGGCGGCTGGCACAGCCCGCACTCTGGGGCAGCACCATGGCCACGAAGTTGCAGGGCCGGGTACGCGCATCGAGCTGCTCGGCGAGGATGCCATCCCAGGCGGTGGCACAGGCCTTGGGCGAGCCGGGCATGGCAAAGACCAGGGTACGGTCGATCAGCCCGGCCACCGCCCGGGACTGCACGGTGGAGGTGCCGATGCTCTGGAACGACAGGTGGCGGAACAGCTCGCCGTAGCCGTCGATGGCCTTGTCGAACAGCGGCGCCAGCGCCTCCGGAGTGGTATCGCGGAGGGTGAAGCCGGTGCCGCCGTTGACCAGTACCACCTGGATGTCGTCGCGCACGACCCACTTCGAGACCACCGCACGGATGCGGTAGACGTCGTCGGGGACGATGCGCCGCTCGACCAGGGCATGGCCGGCCTCGGTGAGACGCGCGGAGAGCAGGTCGCCGCTGCCGTCCTCGTCGAAACCGCGGGTGTCGGAGACGGTCAGCACGGCGATGCCCAGCGGGGCGAAGGGAGTATTGGCGTGAACGTGAGCCATGGGGTCCTCCTCACCGCCCGCCGGCGGGCGAGCGGTGCATGAATGGCGAGGAAAGGAAAAGGCGAGAACACCGAAAAGGGGGCCAGGCGGCCCCCTTCATCCGGCTACTGCATCAGGGCGCTGCCACTTTCGTCGTCGAGACTGATCCCCTCGACGCCGATCTCGGCCTGCAGCGCCATCAGGTAGTGGCGCAGGGCACGACGGGTGGACTGCTCGCGCAGGCTGTGGCGCACATACTCGGCCACCTGCTCGTAGGGGCGCTCGCGACCCTCGACACGCTGGTCGATGCTGACCACATGCCAGCCGTAGCGCGAGGCGAGCGGCCGGTCGTGGAGCCCCTCGGGCAGGTGCTGCAGGGCACCGTCGAGCTCGGCCACGGTCTGCCCCGGCGCCAGCCAGCCCAGCTCACCGCCCTCCTCCTTCGAGGGACAGGCGGAGTGACGCTGGGCGAACTCGGTAAAGCGCTCGGGGTGTTCGCCCAGCTGCTTGATGAGCTTCTCGCCCAGGCGATAGCCGGCATCCCGGGCCTCGGCGTCGTCCGGCGCCGCGGCCAGCAGGATATGGCGCACCTGCAGCTGCGTGGGTTCGCTGAAGCGCTCGGCGTGGGTGGCATGGAAGCGCCGACAGTCCTCCTCGGAGGGCTCGGGCACGTCCAGCTCCTGCTCAAGCAGGGCAGCGATGGCGGCATCGTTCTCGTCGAGATCGGTGCCGTCGGCATCGGCCAGGCCCAGGGCGGCGGCGCGCTGGTGCAGCAGTTCGCGCACCACCAGCGCACGGGCGGCCTTGAGCTGGGCGGTGCCGGCGCTGTCCGCCGGGTGGTACTGCATCTCCTGGGCGATGTCGGCCTCCGCGATGGTGGCCTCGCCGACCCGGATGGGCGGGGGCGTGGTAGCCCCCCCCGGGATCATCTCGATATCGATCTTCTGCATGGTGATGACTCCTCAACCCCGCTTGCGAACCAGCTGGTAACGACGGGTCACGTAGCCGAAGGGCACGCTCCAGACATGAACCAGGCGGGTGAAGGGGAAGACCAGGATGATGGTCAGGCCCACCAGGATGTGCAGCTTGTAGATGAAGCCCACGCCCTCGAGGTAGGTGGCCGCACCGCCCTGGAAGAAGACGATGGACTGTGCCCAGTGGGCGAGCTGGATCATCACGCCGCCGTCCAGGTGACCCAGCGCGGGGATGATGGTCAGCAGACCCAGCGAGACCTGCACCACCAGCAACACGATGATGAAGGTATCCATCGGGCTCGAGGAGGCGCGCACCCGCGGGTTGGTGATGCGGCGATGGGCCAGCATCACGCCACCCACCAGGCACATCACCCCGGCGATGCCGCCGATCAGGATGGCGATCACCTGCTTGGTTCCGGCACTCATGAAGGGCGAATAGACCCAGTGCGGGGTCAGCAGGCCCACCAGGTGGCCGAAGAAGATCACGATGATGCCGACATGGAACAGGTTGCTGGCCCGACGCATGTTCTTCGAGGTCAGCATCTGGCTCGAGCCGGTCTTCCAGGTGTACTGGCCGTGGTCGAAGCGCAGCAGGCTACCGATCAGGAAGACGGTACCGGCCAGGTAGGGGTAGAGCCCGAACAGCAGCGTGTTGAAGTAGTTCATGACGGGTCTCCGTTCAGTGTTTCCGGGCGGGAGCGGCGGGGTCGAGGACCCGTACAGCTTCGCTCTGGGTAACGTTCTTGCGCTCGGCCAGTCGCCGTCCCTCGGCGGACTGCAGGGCACAATCCTGGTCGGAATCGGCGGTAAAGCGCACCGCCTCCTCTTCCCATACCTCGTCCAGGGCCTCCGGCGTGTAGTCGGGCGCCTCCTCCTTCGCCGTCTGGCGATGCGCGGCGACATCCTCCTCCGCGCCGATCAGTGCCAGCAGTGCCAGGGGCACCAGGGCGTGATCGGCCTCGCGCTCCTCGAGGCGTGCGGTGAGCAGCGCCAGGATATGGCGGATCTCGCCCAGCCAGCGACCGATCTCGGCCTCGGAGCGGGTGGAGAGGTACTCCAGGAACAGCGGCAGATAGTCCGGCAGTTCATGGGCGTCGAGTTCGAAACCCGCGGCGCTGTACTCGGCCATCAGGTCGACCATGGCCTGGCCACGGTCGCGGGACTCGCCGTGCACGTGCTCGAACAGCAGCAGCGAGGTGTTGCGGCCACGATCGAACAGCGCCACGTACTCCGCCTGCAGCTCCATGATGTCGGCCTCCATCATGCGCTGGCACCAGTCCATCAGGGCGGTGCGTCGCGCCGCCGACAGGCGGCGCTCGGCATTCAGGATCTCGATCATCTCGGGGGCGGCGGCCTGGAGCTCCTCGCTGGGGTAGTCCAGCAGCCGTGCCAGCACGCGCAGGCTCAGCATGCCACCGACGGGTTCCAGCTGTTGTGCTGCGTCAGCCATGACGGGCCTCCTCGGTTTTCTCATCGCGCCGCCCCTCGCTCTGCGCCTGCGGGTCGAAGGTCACCGGCTGGACCAGGGTCGCATTGTTCTTGCGTCCGCCGAACAGGCTCTCGCTGCTGTCGCCGTGGCAGCCATCGCCGAAGCTGAAGCCACAGCCGCCGCGCTCCGGGAAGGCCTCGGTGGCCATCTCGCGGTGGCTGGTGGGGATCACAAAGCGATCCTCGTAGTTGGCGATGGCCAGGTAGCGGTACATGTCCTCCACCTGCTGCTCGGTCAGGTCGACGCTCTCCAGCACCTCGGCGTTGGCCTGGCCTTCCACGTGCTTGCCGCGCATGTAGAGGCGCATGGCCATCAGCCGCTTGAGCGCCAGCACCACGGGCTCCTCCTCACCGGCGGTGAGCATGTTGGCCAGGTACTTGACCGGGATACGCAGCGACTCGATCTTGGGCATCACGCCATCGAACTCGACCTTGCCGGCCTCGGCGGCGGACTGGATCGGCGACAGCGGCGGCACGTACCAGACCATCGGCAGGGTGCGGTACTCGGGGTGCAGCGGCAGCGCCAGGCCCCAGTCCATGGCCAGCTTGTAGACCGGCGAGGCCTGGGCGGCGGCGATCACGTTGTCGGTGATGCCGTCCTTCTTGGCCTGGGCGATGACCTCGGGATCATTGGGATCCAGGAAGATCTCGCGCTGGCGGTGGTAGAGGTCGCGCACGTCCGGCGAGCTGGCCACTTCCTCGATGCGGTCGGCATCGTAGAGCAGCACGCCGAGATAGCGGATGCGGCCCACGCAGGTCTCGGAGCAGATGGTGGGCTGACCGGCCTCGATGCGCGGGTAGCAGAAGATGCACTTCTCGGACTTCCCGGTCTTCCAGTTGTAGTAGATCTTCTTGTAGGGGCAGCCGGAGATGCACATCCGCCAGCCGCGGCACTTGTCCTGGTCGATCAGGACGATGCCGTCCTCCTCGCGCTTGTAGATGGCGCCGGAGGGGCAGCTCGCCACGCAGGTCGGGTTCAGGCAGTGCTCGCACAGCCGCGGCAGGTACATCATGAAGGTGTTCTCGAACTGGCCGTAGATATCGGCCTGCACCTTCTCGAAGTTCATGTCCTTGCGACGCTTGGCGAACTCGGTGCCGAGGATCTCCTCCCAGTTCGGGCCCCACTCGATCTTGTTCATGCGCTGGCCGGAGATCAGCGAGCGCGGACGCGCGGTGGGCTGGTGCTCACCCTGCTTGGCGGTATGCAGGTGCTCGTAGTCGAAGGTGAACGGCTCGTAGTAGTCGTCGATCTCCGGCAGGTCGGGGTTGGCGAAGATGTTCGCCAGCACCCGCCACTTGCCGCCGATGCGTGGCTCGATCTTGCCGTCCTTGCGACGCATCCAGCCGCCCTTCCACTTGCCCTGGTTCTCCCACTCCTTGGGATAGCCGATGCCGGGCTTGGTCTCGACGTTGTTGAACCAGGCGTACTCGACGCCCTCGCGGCTGGTCCAGACGTTCTTGCAGGTCACCGAGCAGGTGTGGCAGCCGATGCACTTGTCTAGGTTGAGGACCATGCCTACCTGGGAACGAATCTTCATTTCACGGCCTCCTGCTCGTAGTCGTTGCCTTCGCCATCCAGCCAGTCGATCTTCTTCATCTTGCGTACGATGACGAACTCATCGCGGTTGGAGCCGACGGTGCCGTAGTAGTTGAAGCTGTAGGACAGCTGCGCGTAGCCACCGATCATGTGGGTCGGCTTGGGACACACGCGAGTCACCGAGTTGTGGATACCGCCGCGGGTACCGGTCATCTCGGAGCCCGGCATGTTCAGGATGCGCTCCTGGGCGTGATACATCATCGCCATGCCGTTCTTGACCCGCTGGCTGACCACCGCACGGGCCGCGATGGCGCCGTTGGCGTTGTAGAGTTCGATCCAGTCGTTGTCCTCGACGCCGATGGACTTGGCATCGTCCTCGGACATCCACACGATCGGGCCACCCCGCGACAGGGTCTGCATCAGCAGGTTGTCGCTGTAGGTGGAGTGGATGCCCCACTTCTGGTGCGGAGTGATCCAGTTCAGGGCGATCTCCGGGTTGCCGTTGCCCTTGGGCTCGGCCACGCTCACCGCCGCCTTGGTGTCGATGGGCGGACGGTAGACCAGCAGGCTCTCGCCGAAGGCGCGCATCCAGGGATGGTCCTGGTAGAACTGCTGGCGACCGCTGACGGTGCGCCACGGGATCAGCTCATGGACGTTGGTGTAGCCGGCGTTGTAGGAGACGTGCTCGTCCTCGAGGCCGGACCAGGTCGGACTGGAGATGATCTTGCGCGGCTGGGCGACGATGTCGCGGAAGCGGATCTTCTCCTCCTCCTTGGGATGCGCCAGGTGGGTATGGTCCCGCCCAGTGATCTTGGAGAGCGCGTCCCACGCCTTCACCGCCACCTGGCCGTTGGTCTCCGGCGCCAGGGTCAGGATCATCTCGGCGGCGTCCACGGCGCTGTCGAGACGCGGACGACCCTTGTGCGGTCCCTCGGTCTTGCGGTGGTTGAGCTTGCCGAGCAGGTCCACTTCGGACTCGGTCTTCCAGCTGATGCCCTTGCCGCCGTTGCCGATGCTCTCGAGCAGCGGGCCGATGGAGGTGAAGCGCTCGTAGGTCTCGGGGTAGTTGCGCTTGACCTCGATCAGCGCCGGCATGGTCTTGCCGGGGATCGGTTCGCACTCACCCTTTTTCCAGTCCTTGACCTCGACCTGGGCCAGTTCGGCCGGGGAGTCGTGCTGGTGCGGCAGGGTGACCAGATCGGTCTCCTCGCCCAGGTGCCCCTCGGAGGCCTCGGAGAAGGACTTGGCGATGCCCTTGAAGATCTCCCAGTCGCTGCGCGACTCCCACGCCGGGTCGGTGGCCGCGGTCAGCGGGTGGATGAAGGGGTGCATGTCGGACGTGTTGAGGTCGTCCTTCTCGTACCAGGTCGCCGTGGGCAGCACGACATCCGAGTAGAGGCAGGTGGTGGACATGCGGAAGTCCAGGGTCACCAGCAGGTCGACCTTGCCCTCCGGGGCGTCGTCATGCCACTTGACCTCTTCCGGCTTCTGGCCGCCGAAGTCACCCAGATCCTTGCCCTGGATGCCGTGGCGGGTGCCCAGCAGGTACTTAAGCATGTACTCGTGGCCCTTGCCGGAGCTGCCCAGCAGGTTGGAGCGCCAGATGAACATGTTGCGCGGGAAGTTCTGGGGGTTGTCCGGATCTTCCGCGGCGAAGGCGAGCTTGCCCTCCTTGAGCTGCTGCACGGCGTAGTCCTGGGTGGACATGCCGGCATCCTTGGCCGCACCGGCCAGGCGCAGCGGGTTGGTACCCAGCTGAGGGGCGGAGGGCAGCCAGCCCATGCGCTCGGCGCGCACGTTGAAGTCGATCAGGCTGCCGGGGTAGTCCTCGGCCTTGGCCAGCGGCGAGAGGATCTCCTTGATCTCCAGCTTCTCGTAGCGCCACTGGGAGGAGTGGTTGTAGAAGAAGGAGGTACCGTTCATGTGGCGCGGCGGACGCTGCCAGTCGAGGCCGAAGGCCAGCGGGGTCCAGCCGGTCTGCGGGCGCAGCTTCTCCTGGCCGACGTAGTGGGCCCAGCCGCCGCCGCTCTGACCGATACAGCCGCACATGACCAGCATGTTGATCAGGCCGCGGTAGTTCATGTCCATGTGGTACCAGTGGTTCATGCCGGCACCGACGATGATCATGCTGCGACCCTGGGTCTTGTCGGCGTTCTCGGCGAACTCACGGGCGATGCGGGTGGCCTGCTCGGCGGGCACACCGGTGATCTTCTCCTGCCAGGCCGGCGTGTAGGGCTTGACCTGGTCGAAAGAAGTGGCGCCGTCATCCTCACCCTCTTTACCAAACCCTCGATCGATGCCGTAGTTGGCACACATCAGGTCGAAGACGGTGACCGCCAGCGCATCAGAGCCATCGGCCTTCTTCAGGCGCTTGACGGGCAGGCTGTGGAACAGCAGCTCGTCGCTGGCCCCGCCGCTCTTGACGTGGTCGAAGTGCTCGTGGGCGATGCCGCCGAAGTAGGGGAAGGCGACCTTGGCGACCTCGTCATGCTTGTCGGCCAGGGTCAGCAGCGGCTTGATCTCGGCGCCTTCGGCATCCAGCGGCTCGAGGTTCCACTTGCCCACCTCGTCGCCGGTCTCGCCCCAGCGGAAACCGATGGAGCCACGCGGCACCACCAGCTGGTCGCGGGTCTCGTCCCAGGCCACGGTCTTCCACTCGGGGTTGTTGCCCTGGCCCAGGCTCGCCTCGAAGTCGCTGGCGCGCATCTGGCGACCCGGCGCATAGCTGCCGTCCTCGCGTGCTTCCAGCTCGACCAGGAACGGCATGTCGCTGTAGCGCCGCACGTAGTCGGTGAAGTAGCTGCTGGGATTGTCGAGGTGGAACTCCTTGAGGATCACATGCCCCATGGCCATGGCCAGGGCGGCATCGGTGCCCTGCTTGGCGGAGAGCCACTCGTCGGTGAGCTTGGAGACCTCGGCGTAGTCCGGGGTGACCGAGACGGTCTTGGTGCCCTTGTAGCGCACCTCGGTGAAGAAGTGGGCATCCGGAGTACGCGTCTGGGGCACGTTGGAACCCCAAGCGATGATGTAGCCGGAGTTGTACCAGTCGGCGGACTCGGGCACGTCGGTCTGCTCGCCCCAGGTCTGGGGGCTGGCCGGGGGCAGGTCGCAGTACCAGTCGTAGAACGACAGGCAGACACCACCGATCAGCGACAGGTAGCGGGCGCCGGAGGCGTAGCTGACCATGGACATGGCGGGGATCGGCGAGAAGCCGATGATGCGGTCCGGACCGTACTGCTTGGTGGTATAGACGTTGGAGGCGCCGATCAGCGCATTGAGCTCGTTCCAGTCGGCGCGCACGAAGCCGCCCATGCCACGGGCACGCTTGTACTGCTTGGCCTTGGCCGGGTCCTCGACGATGGAGGCCCACGCCTCGACCGGATCCTTCTTCTCGTTCAGCGCCTCACGCCACAGCTTTAGCAGCGGCTTGCGGATCAGCGGGTACTTGAGGCGGTTGGCACTGTACATGTACCAGGAGTAGCTGGCGCCGCGCGGGCAGCCACGGGGCTCGTGGTTGGGCAGGTCGGGCCGGGTGCGCGGGTAGTCGGTCTGCTGGGTCTCCCAGGTAACCAGGCCGTTCTTGACATAGATCTTCCAACTGCACGAACCGGTGCAGTTCACCCCGTGGGTGGAGCGCACGACCTTGTCGTGCTGCCAGCGCTGCCGGTAGCCGTTCTCCCAGCCGCGAGACTCGTCGCGAAGCTCGCCGTGGTCGTTGGCGAAGGGCTCGCGGGCCTTGCGGAAGAAGTTCAGCCGATCGATGAAGTGACTCATGGTCGCTCTCCAGGCTCCTGAAAAGATGCGTGGCCCCGCCGGGCCACCCGGTCAGCCTTGGTCGAGTGCGCTCCAGCGCGGACCAGGGCCGATGACATGCAGGCAATTCTGGGCGATAGCCGCCGCGATTACTGCCCGGTTACCTCCATATCCCCCCCCAACTACCTCCAAGGGGATAGATCCCCACGATGCCGGAGTGATAGCCGTCGTCACGGCCTCAGCCGCCCCGCCCCGCTGGCGTGGTCCCAGACCATCACCAGCATGCACACCACCAGCGAGGCGTAGAGGAACATGAACCCAGCGGTGCGGATGCCGACCCAGAGATTGCCCAGAGCGAACATCACCGGCAGCAGGGCGCCGAACAGTCCCCCCAGGGTCAACGCCAGCCCGCCCACCAGTGCCAGCTGGCTGCCGTGATCACGGTGGATCATGCGCATCAGGCTGCCCTGGCCCAGCCCCATGACCAGGCCCATGGCCACCAGCAGCGCCAGGAAACCCCACAGCGGCGCGGCATAGCGCAGCGTCAGCACCCGCTCTACCCCCTCGATCTGCATGGTGAAGGGGGGGTAGCAGAGCAGGAACAGACAGACCAGCACGAAGGCCGTGACCCACCAGCGCAGGGCACGAAAGTCGCGCACATCCCCCCAGGCGCCGCCCACCACCTGGCCCAGGCCCACCGCCAGCGGAAAGGGCAGCGCCAGCAGCGCGGCGTCGCGCAGTCCCAGGCCATACTGGGCGCCGAGGTAAGCCGGCAGCCACAGCGTCAGCGCCACGAAGGCGCCGTAGAAGAAGCTGTAGACCAATGCCAGTCGCCAGGGGCGCCAATGCTGTAGGGGTGCCAGCCACCCGGGGCTGGCTGCCATGCCGTCATCGTCGGACTCACTGGAGACGGCAGGCGGCTCCGGGTCGTCGGCGAACAGCCACAGCAGCGCAGCCACCGCCAGTACCGGCAGCAGATAGAGCATCGGCGCGCTGCGCCAGCCGTAGGCCTGACTGATCAATGGCAGCAGCAGGTAACTCAGGCCGGCGCCCATCATGCCGGCACCATAGAGGCCCAGCGCCAGGCCGGCGTGGCGGCGCGGACAGAGCTCCCCCACATAGACCAGCCCCGCCGCCAGGGACCCGGCGCCCAGCCCCAGGCCCGCGCCAGACAGCAGGAAGTGCACATAGTCGCTGGAGTGGGCCACCGCCCACAGGAAGGGACAGATCAGCAGCAGGCAGGCGATCATCACCCGCCGCCCCCCATGACGCCGGGCCAGGGCCGCCATGGGCAGCGCCGCCAGGGCCCCGGTCACCATGGGCGTGGCCAGCAGCAGGGCGAAGTCGAGTTCGTCCAGCCCCAGCATCTCGCGCAGCTCCACCCCCAACACCGCGAAGATGGTCCAGCTGGCGAACACCAGCGCGAAGGCCAGCGGTGACAGCATCACCACCACCAGTGGGCGGTAGCCGACAACGACAGCATCGCGGTCAGACGGGAGTGACATCATGGGGCCAGGGAACGGTGAAGTATCGTCCAAGTCTCAGTAGGACTCCCACCGGGGTCAAAGGGGCAGTGGAGGTATCCGCCCTACCCCCTTGGGTGTAGTAGACTCCCCACAGCACCACGCATTGCGCCACTCCCCCGACGGCCTGCGAGTCCTATGAAACTGCTGCAACGCTCCCTGGTGGCACGCATCATCGCCTCGCTGCTCGCCATCAGCGCCATGGCCCTGGTCAGCATCGTGGTCACCATGACGGTGGCCAACGACAGCCGCGGTGACGCCGGCGCCATCAACGTGGCCGGTTCCCTGCGCATGAACACCTACCAGATCGTCGCTGCCCTGCAGCGCTACGAGCAGCAGCCCACAGTGGCGCAGCGCTCACGGGTAGAGGAGTTGATGGAGCAGTTCGAGTCGCGCCTGGCCAGTCCCGCACTGACCCGTGCGCTGCCCGGGGCCGAGGATCACTCCCTGCACGAACAGTACCGAATGCTTCAGGGGCGCTGGGAGGAGGCGCTGGCCCCCCAGGTGACCCGCGCCATCGACGGCGGCGGGCTCGAGGTCGAGGCACTGCGCCAGACGCTGGATGGCCTGGTCGGCGATATCGACGCCATGGTCACCCTGCTCGAGCAGAACAGCGAGTCGAAGATCCAGCTGCTCAGCGCCCTGCAGATCCTGTTCCTGGCACTGACCGCGGTGGTGGTGGCCATCGCCCTCTACGATATCCGCCACAACCTGGTGGGGCCGCTGCGCCAGCTGGTGGTATTGGCCCGCGAGGCCGCCCAGCGCAACTTCGGCTACCGTACGCATCTCACCGGCAACGATGAACTTGCCCTGCTCGGGCGCACCTTCGACGGCATGGCCGAGGAGCTGGCGGAGAGCTACGCCGAGCTGGAGGAGCGCGCCTCGCGCAAGAAGGTGGAGCTCGAGCGCAGCAATCGGGCCATGCAGGTGATGCACGACGGCAGCCGTGCCCTCTACGGCGGCGGCAACGACCTGTGTGCCAGCGCCGCACCCATGCTGCGGGAGCTCGAGCAGCTGCTCGAGGTGGGCCCGATCCGGCTGTCGCTGAACGACCCCTACGACGACCGCCAGATCCCGATACTCGCCACCCACTCGCCACGCCGCCCCGAGTACTGTCGTGATCACGACTGTCACGCCTGCCTGCTCGACCCCCAGCCGCTTCGCCTGGAGCAGACCGAGCAGGGCGAGTGCCTGCTGCTGCCGGTGAGCGTGGGCGAGCTGATGCTCGGCACCCTGGAGGTGTGGCATCCCCGGCGCCAGCCGCTCTCCGACAGCGTCCGCCGCCTGCTCAACGCCCTGGCCGACCAGCTGGCCACCGCGGTCTACCTGCAGCGCCGCATCGAGGAGCAGCAGCAGGTCACGCTGATGAACGAGCGCGCCATCATCGCCCGGGAGCTGCACGACTCCCTGGCCCAGTCGCTCTCCTATCTCAAGATGCAGGTGGCCAGGCTCGAGCGCATGCAGCAGAAGGAGGCCCCGCGGGAGAGCCAGGCGGCGGTATTCGACGAGCTGCGCACCGGGCTCGACAGCGCCTATCGCCAGCTGCGCGAGCTGCTCACCACCTTCCGCCTCAAGCTGGAGGGCCCGGGGCTGGCCAGCGCCCTGCGCCAGACCACCCGGGAGTTCAGCGACCGACTGGGGTTCCCGGTGGCGCTGGATGTCGACGTGCCGCCCCACCTGCTCAACCCCAACGAGGAGATCCACGTGCTGCAGGTGGTTCGCGAGGCGCTGGCCAATGTCCTCAAGCACGCCAACGCCCACTGGGCCGCCGTCACCATCGGCTTTCAGGCGGCGCAGCTGCACGTCGCCATCGAGGATGATGGCGTGGGTCTCGCAGACGACAGCTCGCCGCCGATGCACTACGGCCTGGTGATCATGCGCGACCGCGCCGACACCCTGGGCGGGCAGATGACGCTGGGCAACCGCCCCGGCGGCGGCACCCGGGTCGAGCTGACGTTCACGCCACAGACCGCGCGACTGATCCACCAGCAGGTGGCTCCCAGCCCGGGCGGCGTCGCCCCCGCTGCCGACGAGGTGGCCGATATCCCCCATGGCAACAGGAGCCCAGGATGACCGACACGACGACCGAGCACCCCGCCACCATCCTGATCATCGATGACCATCCGCTGCTGCGTCGCGGCGTCTCCCAGCTGCTGGAGCTGGAGGATGACCTGCTGCTCGCCGGCGAGGCCGGCGATCCCCGGGAGGGCATCCGCCTGGCCCTGGAGCTCGACCCCGACATGGTGCTGCTCGACCTCAACATGCCGCAGATGGACGGCATCGAGACGCTCAAGCGTCTGCGCGACGGCGGCTTCGCCGGCCGCGTGGTGATGTTCACGGTCTCCGACCATGAGGAGGACGTGGTCAACGCCCTGCGGTCGGGGGCCGACGGCTACCTGCTCAAGGACATGGACCCCGACGAGATGGTGCGCCAGCTGCGCCAGGCCTCCCTGGGGCGCATGGTGATCAGCGAGAGCCTCACCGCGCTGCTCGCCGAGGCGCTGCGCAGCCAGCGCAGCCAGCCGGCGGCGCCGGATATCCACAGCCTGACCCAGCGCGAGCGCGAGATCCTTCGCGAGCTGGCCGCGGGGCTCTCCAACAAGATGATCGCCCGCAAGCTTGAGATCACCGAGGGCACGGTGAAGGTGCACGTCAAGCACCTGCTCAAGAAGCTCAACCTGCGCTCGCGGGTCGAGGCCGCGGTGTGGGCCGTGCAGGAAGGGATCGAGCGCTAGCCGAGACCCGGTTCTGTGTAGATGGTTCTGTGTGGATACCTCCAAATACCCTCGGGGCGCCGATGCGCCCCCACCACCCCCTTCCCGAAACTCGATAATTCTTTATAAACAATTAATTAAAGATTAGCCCCCTCTACCCCCCTGGAGGTATACCCGCCCGACGTGGCGTCGTTTGCCACGTTTCCCGATTCCGCCATGCGGCGTATCTTTCCCCCATCTTCGCGCGCCTTGATATCGATCAATCGCTTCGGGGCCGATGCGAGCACCGCTAGACCTCAAGGGGAAACGCCATGACCAGAAAGAATGCCGACATCGAACAGTGGGATGTCGAGAACGAGGAGTTCTGGGAGTCGGAGGGCAAGAAGGTTGCCAACCGCAACCTGTGGATCTCCATTCCCAGCCTGTTGCTGGGCTTCGCCGTCTGGCTGATGTGGGGCATGATCACCACCCAGATGCAGAATCTGGGCTTCCCGTTCACGGTGGATCAGCTGTTCACCCTGACCGCGATCGCCGGTCTGGCCGGTGCCACCCTGCGCATCCCCGCCTCCTTCATGATCCGCATCGCCGGCGGGCGCAACACCATCTTCCTGACCACCGCCCTGCTGATGATCCCCGCCATGGGCACCGGCATCGCGCTGATGAACCCCGGGACCCCTTTCTGGGTGTTCCAGGCCCTGGCGCTGCTCTCCGGCATCGGCGGCGGCAACTTCGCCAACTCGATGAGCAACATCTCCAACTTCTTCCCCAAGAAGCAGCAGGGCTATGCCCTGGGGATGAACGCCGGGCTGGGCAACTTCGGCGTCACCTCCATGCAGATCCTGATCCCGCTGGTGATGACCGTGGGCCTGTTCGGCGCCCTGGGCGGCGACCCCATGGAGCTGCAGAAAGCCAGCGGCACCCTGATCGGACGCATCGAGGCGGGCACCCAGACCTGGATCCAGAACGCCGGTTTCGTATGGATGCTGTTCCTGATCCCGCTGGCCTTCGCAGGCTGGTTCGGCATGAACAACCTGCGCACCATCACCCCCAACCCGGGCACACCGCTGCAGGCCTTCGGCAAGATCCTCGGGCTCTACGGGGTCGGTGTCGTGACCTCCATCGTCGGCGTGGTGGCGCTGGGCTATCTCAACATGTGGCTCGCCCTGCCGCTGACCATCGTGCTCACCGTGGTGCTGCTGCGCCTGATTCCCGGTGACATCAAGCCCGGTATCAAGAAGCAGTTCGAGATCTTCTCCAACAAGCACACCTGGTCGATGACCGTGCTCTACATCGCCACCTTCGGCTCCTTCATCGGCTTCTCCGCGGCACTGCCGCTCTCCATCTCGGTGATCTTCGGCAACATGATGGAGGTCGCCGCCGACGGCAGCATGACCCGCGTGGCCAACCCCGAGGCTCCCAGCGCCCTGACCTGGGCCTGGATGGGACCCTTCGTGGGCGCCCTGATCCGTCCGGTGGGCGGCTGGATCTCCGACAAGCTGGGCGGTTCCATCGTCACCCAGGTGATCACCGCCATCATGGTGGTGGGCTCGGTGGGCGCCGGCTACGTGATGATGCTGGCCTACAACTCTACCGACCCCAACCAGTACTTCTGGATGTTCCTGCTGCTGTTCATCGTGCTGTTCGCCGCCAGCGGCATCGGCAACGGCTCCACCTTCCGCAGCATCGGCTTCATCTTCGACCCGCAGCAGAAGGGCCCGGCACTGGGCTGGACCTCCGCCATCGCCGCCTATGGCTCCTTCATCGCCCCGCGGGTGATGGGCGAGCAGATCAAGGCCGGCACCCCGGAACTCGCCATGTACGGCTTCGCGGTCTTCTACGCGCTCTGCCTGGTGGTCAACTGGTGGTTCTACCTGCGCAAGAACGCCTACGTGAAGAATCCCTGACATATCCTGACACCATCCATTCAACCGGCAGACTCGGAGGGTCTTATGGCCTCTGAACGCTTCAAGCAAACCTCGGTGCTGATAGCCAACACCTTCGCCTTCACCATGTGCTTCATGGTGTGGACGATGTTCGGCGAGATCGGCGTACCGATCGCAGAGCAGCTCGACCTCAACGGCACCCAGTTCGGCATCCTCACCGCGGTACCCATCCTCACTGGCGCCCTGTCGCGGCTGCCGCTGGGCTCGCTGACCGACCGCTACGGCGGCCGCCCGGTGTTCTTCATTATCCTGTTGCTTATCGTGCCGGCCATCTGGCTGGTGCAGTTCGCCACCGCCTACTGGCAGCTGCTGGTACTCGGCGCCTTCGTCGGCCTCGCCGGCGGCTCCTTCTCGGTAGGCATCACCTACACCGCCAAGTGGTTCGAGAAGGATCGCCAGGGCCTGGCCATGGGGATCTTCGGCGCCGGCAACGCCGGGGCCGCGGTCACCAAGTTCATCGCCCCCACCGTGATCGTGGTGCTGGGCTGGCAAGCCGTGCCCAACATCTACGCCGGCATCATGCTGGTCACCGCGGTGCTGTTCTGGTTCTTCACCTACTCCAACCCCGCCCACCGCACCGCCAGCAGCGTCTCGCTGCGCGACCAGCTCAGGGTCCTCAACGACCCCAAGGTGTGGAAGTACTGCCAGTACTACTCGGTAGTGTTCGGCGGCTATGTCGGCGTCTCGCTGTGGCTGACCCGCTACTACATGGGCGAATACGGTTTCGGCATCCAGGTCGCGGCGCTGATCGCCACCATCTTCGTGCTGCCTTCCGGGGTGATCCGCGCCTTCGGTGGCTGGCTCTCCGACCGCTTCGGCGCCCACACCGTCACCTGGACCTGCCTGTGGGCCAGTCTGATCGCGCTGTTCATCATGTCCTATCCCGAGACCCAGTACCGCGTGGCCGGTGCCGGCGGCGAAGGGATGGTGGAGTTCGGTTTCGGCATCCCGGTATGGCTGTTCACCACCGCCCTGTTCGTGGTGGGCATCGCCTGGGGCATCGGCAAGGCCTCGGTGTTCAAGTACCTCTCCAACGAGTACCACGAGAACCTCGGCCTGGTCTCCGGCATCGTCGGCCTGGCCGGCGGTATCGGCGGCTTCCTGCTGCCGATCATGTTCGGCGCCCTGGTGGATATCACCGGCGTGGCCACCACCGTATGGATGCTCTGCTTCGGTGTGACCCTGGTCTCGATCATCTGGATGTGGTGGACCGAGCGTCGCGTGCCGATGCTGACCCGCGACGAGAAGCATCCGGGCAAGCCCGCCGAGACCCAGTCCGCCGAAGCCCAGTCTGCCGAAAACAGGCCGGCCGAGAGTTGATCCAGGCCAAGGCTTTCCGCAAGGTCTCGCGCTATAGTAGCATCCTGAATACATCTTAGGCCGGCCCGCCAGGGCCGGTCGCCTGCCAAGCGAGGACCCGTCATGTCCACCCCTCAGGCCTTCCCTGCCGCTTCCGGCGACCACTTCGACGATGCGAATCCCGGCAAGCAGTCCCGCGGGCGCGGCGCCGCCATCATCGTCTACATGCTGTTCCTGGGCAGCGTGCTGGCGGTGGTCACCGCCCCCATCGCCGTGCTGATCGCCCATTTCAAGCGTCCCGGTGCCGAGCCCTGGGTGCAGAGCCACCTGCAGTTCCAGATCCGCACCTTCTGGCTCGGCGTGCTGGGCGGCGCCGCCTTCATCGCCACCTGGCAGCTGCTGGGGCTGGCCGGCATCCCGCCCATGGCGCCCTGGGCAATGGGTTACCTCTACTTCACCGCCTGCATGATCTGGATGGTGGGGCGCTGCGCCGTGGGCATCGCCCGGCTGACCTCCAACCGCCCGATAGACAACCCGCGCAGCCTGGCCTTCGGCGGCTCCCGGGTAACCCTGACCGACGCATGAGGGAACAGGAGCTTCCCAACCCCGGGTGGGGGCCGCTCTCCGCCTTGCCCGGCAACCCGCTGATGTGGGTGCTGATCCTCAGCGAGTTGCTGGTGTTCATGGCGTTCTTCGCCCTCTATGCCGCCGAGCGTGCCGCCCAGGTGGCGCTGTTCGACGCTTCACAGCAGGACCTCGACCCGCTGATGGGTGGGCTCAACACCCTGGTGCTGCTGACCAGCGGCCTGTGCGTGGCGCTGGCCGTGGAGGCCAGTGCCGCGGAGCGTATCCGCCGTACCCGCCAGTGGCTGGCCGCCGCCATGGGGCTGGGCGTGCTGTTCGGGGTGATCAAGGTGGTCGAGTATTCGAGCAAGTTCGCCGTGGGGATCACCCCGGACACCAATACCTTCTTCGGCTTTTACTACGGCCTGACCGCCTTCCATTTCGCCCACGTGCTGTTCGGCCTGGCGCTGCTGGCCCTGGTCAGCTGGCGCACCAGCCTCGAGAACGTGGAGACCGCCGCCGCCTTCTGGCACATGGTCGACCTGATCTGGATCCTGCTCTACCCGCTGCTCTATTTGTTGCGCTGAGGGCTCCTATTGCGCTGACACGGAGGATGGCATGACCTCGCTGCCCGGCACCCGCCGCCTGTTGACCACCTGGGCGATCCTGATGGGACTGACCCTGGTGTCCATGGTTTCGGCGCTCTTCGACGCCAACGACTGGCAGGCGCTGCCGCTATGGTCGGCGGCCCTGGTGATCCTGGCCACCGGCTTCAAGGCCCAGCGCCTGCTGATGGTCTACCTCAACCTGCGCATGGCCACCCCGGCCTGGAAGGGCGCCTTCGTGGGCCTGGTGGCGCTGACCCTGGCGCTGATCGGCGCCGGCTACCTGGTGGCACGGCTGACCTGACACTCGCTTCCCACAATGCCGAAGGGCCTGCATTGGCAGGCCCTTCGTCGTCATGCGGTGCTGTTTCCTGAGGGGTGGCTAGCGCCGCTGCGGGTGATCGGGTGGCGTGCTTGCCCGGGCCCAGTTCTCCAGGGCGCGGCCCAGGCGCATCAGGGCATAGACCATGACCGGGGTCAGCAGCATCAGGCCGATGCCCCAGTCGCGGTTATTGATCAACCAAACCAGCGGCAGCACCAGCGCCACGGCGACCAGGCACCAGGCCGCCACGGCAAGGATCAGTCGGGTTTGAACGGTCATGGCGCGCTCCTCGGCGATGGTTCGACGGTCAGTAAACTCAGGTGGCGATGATCTGGCGGTAGATGCCCGGCAGGGCCAGTGACAGGTGCTCCGGGCGCTGCACGATGGCGTAGCCGCCGCGACCGAAGAGGTGGGGGATATACTGCCCCGCCTCACGGTCGATGGTCACCCCGAACACCCGCACCTCCTGGCGCCGCGCTTCCAGCACCGCCTTGCGGGTATCCTCGATGCCGTAGCGCCCCTCGTAGTAGTCATTGTCGTTGGGCTTGCCGTCGGTAAGCATCAGCAGCAGCCGGTGCCGATTGGGGCGTTCGCTCAGCTGCTTGGTCAGGTGACGAATGGCCGGCCCCATGCGGGTATAGCTGCCAGGACGCAGCGCCGAGATGCGCCGGGTCACTCGATCCCCCATGGGCTCGTCGAACTCCTTCAGGGTGTTGACCCACACCTTGTGGCGGCGCTGGGAGGTGAAGCTGTGGATCGAATAGTCGTCGCCACAGCCGGCCAGGCCATGGCCCAGCACCAGCAGCGCCTCCTTGGCCACGTCGAGCACCCGGCGGTCCTGCAGCCACGCCTCGGTGGAGAGCGAGACGTCCACCAGGATCGATACCGCCAGGTCACGGGCCTGGGTGCGGCTGGCCATGTAGAGGCGATCGCTGGCCTCGCCGGTGGCGGCCAGGTCGCAGCGCGAGCGGATGACCGCATCCATGTCGAGTTCGCTGCCATCCAGCTGGCCGCGCAGGATCTCGCGGCGCGGGCGCAGCGCCTCGAATTCACGACGCACGCGGCGGATACGCCGGCGGGTCGCCTCGTCGGGCGCCCAGTCCTCGCCTTCCTCGCTCTGCACGTCGCTGCGCACCACACAGTGATCAGGCAGGTAGGCCTGCTTGCGGTGGTTCCACTCGGGATAGAGATGCTTGCCCTTGAGGCGGTCGCCAACAGCCTCGTCAGGGGCGAGGTCGAGGTCGAGCTTGAGCCGGGAGGAGGCCTTCTTGCGGTTGGAGCTGAGCACGATCTCGTCCATCTGATCGGCCGCCTGGCGTGCCTCCTCCTCTTCCTCGTCATCCACATGGCGATTGAGATTCACCATCTCCGCCCAGGAGAGCATCTTCTCCATGTTGTTGAGCATCAACGGATCGTCACGATCGGCCTGGTCCTGCTCGCGGCGATCGGCCTGGCGCTTGCCGTGGTCATCGTCGGGCGAGGCGGCGGCGCTGGCCAGCTCCTCGTCATCGTCCACGCTCTGCTCGCGAGCGCCGTCGCGGGTACCCAGGGTGACCGCCTGTCCCCACAGCGGCACCGGCAGCGGCGGGCGATAGCCGCGTGGCGCGCGGAACTCCTCCAGCGGGAAGTCGCTCTCGCGGATGGCGCGCTGCATGGCCACGGCCCAGGCCTCCTCGGGGTCGGGAGCACCCAGCTCGGCGCATATTGCCGCCTCCAGGGCCGCCTCCATGGGCGGCAGGCGCTTGCGCTGCGGCCGGATGGCCAGCAGCTCGCCGCACAGACGGACATAGCGCTCGGCGAGCCCGGGGAAGCGGGCCAGCGCGGCACGGGCAGTACGCCGCGCCTCGCGCAGCCGCGCCAGATCGGCCTGCAGAGGATCCTGGGGATATGTCAGCGGACGTGCCTCGGCCAGGTAGGCGGTCAGCCACAGATAGAGGTCGCGGTTGAGAGCGGCCTCGGGGTAGAGCGCCAGGCGTGGCGGCAACAGCAGGTTTTCCTCGTCACGGCGGGCCTGGTCCAGGGCCTCCTCGTCGAGGCCCAGGCGCTGACGCAGACTCAGCCGGTGAGCCGAGGCGCGCCGGGCGATGGCCGCCACCTCGATACCCTGCTCCCCACCGCCGGCGCGGAAGAACACGCCAAGCATGGGGCGCAGGCTCTCCAGGCTGACCGCCGCCTCGGGGTGATCGGGATAGCTCGCCGCCCCGGAGGCCCAGCGGTGCCAGAAACGGCCGACGGTCTCCTCGACCTCAAGAAAGTCCAGCATGATCAAGCTCCCGGGTATCGAAAGGGGTTGATTACGCCCCCTTTCTCCCTCGTTTCCATATGATATCTGATTAACCGAAGGTGGCCTGGATGGCCTCCATCAGGCCCTCCTGGACGTCCGCATCGTCGGAGAGCGGCTCCACCAGGGTGGCGCGGGCGGCATCGCGGATCGGCATGCCGGCCTGGATCAGGGTGGCACAGTAGACCAGCAGACGAGTGGAGACACCCTCCTCCAGGTCCTGGCCCTTCATGGCACGCAGGCTGGCCGCCAGGTTGACCAGTGCGCTGCAGCGCTCGGGGTCCAGGCCACTCTCGCGGGCGACGATATCGCGCTCCACCCTGGGCGGCGGAAAATCGAAGGACATCGCCACGAACCGCTGGCGGGTACTGGGCTTCAGTGACTTGAGAATGTGCTGGTAGCCGGGGTTATAGGAGACCACCAGCATGAAGTCGTCCGGTGCCTCGAGCAGTTCGCCGGTACGCTCCAGCGGCAGCAGGCGGCGGTCGTCGGTGAGCGGGTGCAGCACCACGGTGACGTCCTTGCGCGCCTCGACCACCTCGTCGAGGTAACAGATGCCGCCCTCGCGCACCGCGCGGGTCAGCGGGCCGTCGACCCAGCGTGTCTCGCCACCCTGCAGCAGGTAGCGGCCGGTCAGGTCGGCGGCGGTGAGGTCATCGTGGCAGGAGACGGTGAACAGTGGCTTGCCCAGCTTGGCGGCCATATGGCTGACGAAGCGGGTCTTGCCGCAGCCGGTGGGGCCCTTGAGCAGCAGCGGCAGGCGCTGCTCGTAGGCATGCTCGAACATGGCGCACTCGTTGCCCACGCTGTCGTAGTAGGGAATCTCCTGGTCGGCGGGCTGCGCCGCCGCGGGGGAGAGGGTCATGGCGAAACTCCGTGTGGGTCAATCGAAGAGGGCCCCTGGCGGGGCCCTCGGGTGATCAGGCGCGGTCGGCGCCAGCGGTGAGCTGAGTCCCGCCTGCGGGAACCTGCTCACGGGCAGGGCCGAAGAAGGCGTAGAGCAGCAGGCCGCTACCGATGGCCACGGCGATGCCGGAGCCCAGGCGCATGCCATAGAACAGCACCAGCTGGTCCTGCACCTCCATGAAGTTCATGCCCAGCACGCGCTGCAGGTGGGTCTGGACGACGCCTGCAAAGGTCAGCGTGAAGGTCATGAAGCACATGGCGCCGGTCACGATCCAGAAGCCCCACATGTTCATCACCTGGTTGTAGGGCTGCACGCGGCGCAGCTGCGGCATGGCGAAGCTGATGATACCGAGCATCAGCATCACGTAGGCCCCGTAGAAGGCCAGGTGGCCGTGGGCCGCGGTGACCTGGGTGCCGTGGCTGTAGTAGTTGACCCAGTGCAGGGTATGCATGAAGCCCCATACGCCGGCACCGAAGAAGGCCACGGTCGGGCAACCGAGCGCCCACAGCATGGCGGCCTTGTTGGGGTGGTTACGGCTGCCCTTCCAGAACATGGTGAAGGCGAATACCACCATGGCGAAGAAGGGGATCACCTCCAGGGTGGAGAAGATGCTGCCGATGGGCTGCCAGTAGCTCGGCGCACCGATCCAGTAGTAGTGGTGACCGGTACCCAGCAGGCCGGAGAAGAGCGACAGGCCGACGATGATATAGAGCCACTTCTCGATCACCTCGCGGTCGACGCCGGTCATCTTGATCAGCAGGTAGCCGAGCAGGGAGGCCATGATCAGCTCCCACACGCCCTCGACCCAGAGGTGCACCACCCACCACCAGTAGAGCTTGTCCACGGCGAGGTTGGAGGGGTTGTAGAAGGCGAACAGCCAGAATACCGCGGCCAGCCACAGGCCCAGCATCAGCACCAGGTTGATGGCGGTACGCCGCCCCTTGAGCAGGGTCATGCTGGTGTTGAACAGGAACATCAGGAAGGAGATCGTGATCAGCACCTTGACCCAGAACGGCTGCTCGAGGAATTCGCGCCCCTCGTGGATACCGAACTGGTAGCCGACCAGCGCCGCGGCACCGGCGAAGGCGAAGATCGCCAGCTGGATATAGGCGATGGTGGGGCTATGAATCTCGCGCTCCGCCTCTTCCGGCATCAGGTAGTAGGTAGCGCCCATGAAGCCGATCAGCAGCCACACGATCAGCAGGTTGGTATGGCTGACCCGCATGATGTTGAAGGGCATCAGCTCGGCCATGAAGTTCGGCCACACATAGACAGAGGCGGCCAGCAGCCCGAAGACGATCTGCAGCGCGAAGAGCGCCATGGCCACCATGAAGAATGGCAATGCCACCTTCTGGGTTTCATATTTCATTGGTGTCGTTCTCCTTGATTCATCCGCCGGGTCTTAGAGCCGGGTCTTAGAGAAAGTGGCAGGCGGCTCAACCGGCGGGGGTCGGCGGCCAGTCCTGGTCGTCGATGCCGTCGGTCCACTCGAGGAAGTCGATCAGCGCGCTCATCTCCTCGTCGCTGAAGTCGTAGGCCGGCATCTGGCGGCGGCCCTGGGTGCCCAGCGGCTGGGCGCGGATCCACGCGGCCAGGCCGGCACGCGCCGCCTCGGGGTTCTGGTGGCCCCCGTAGCGCTCCCAGACGTTACCCAGCTCCGGCGCGAAATAGGCGCCCTCACCCATGATGCTGTGGCAGTTGATGCACATGTTCTTTTCCCAGATGTGCTTGCCTTCCACGACAGACTCGGTGAGCCCCTCCTTGTCGGTGGACGTGTTGACCATGTACCAGTGGCTGTGTGCCGTCAGGGCGGCAAACAGCAGAAAGAAGAACAGCGACCCGCCATAGAAGATATTGCGGGCCGCCGACTTGGTGAGACCGTCGGCCATGAATCTTTCCCCCTTGCTCGTCTGGTAGGCGCATCGCGGAATCCACGGGTTACGCCTGGCGATTTCTTAATATGCATTGCTGATGCATGTTAAGCCTACCAGAAGAGAGTGGCTCAAGGCTTTGACGCTGGTCAAATAGTGCAGGAAGGTAGCAAATCGCGAGCGGCCAGGACCCGAAAGAACGCCGCCCGCGTGGGGATAAAGGGCTTGTCGGCAAGCCTAGCACAGCCTGGCCACCTCAGTGGCCGAGAATCTGGCTGAGGAACAGCTGGGTACGCTCGGACTGCGGGTGGTTGAAGAACTGTTCGGGGGGTGCCTGCTCGATGATCTGCCCCTGATCCATGAAGATCACCCGATCGGCGACGGTCTTGGCGAAGCCCATCTCGTGGGTGACACAGAGCATGGTCATGCCCTCGCGGGCCAGTTCGACCATGACATCGAGCACCTCCTTGATCATCTCGGGGTCCAGCGCCGACGTGGGCTCGTCGAAGAGCATCACCTCGGGCTGCATGCACAGCGCCCGGGCGATGGCCACCCGCTGCTGCTGGCCACCGGAGAGCTGGCCAGGGTACTTGCGGGCCTGGTCGGCGATCTGCACCCGCTCGAGGATCTCCATCGACGTGCGCTCGGCCTCGGCGCGCGGCTTCTTCTGCACCCAGGTCTGGGAGATGCAGCAGTTGTCCAGCACGCTCAGGTGGGGGAAGAGGTTGAAGTGCTGGAACACCATGCCGACATTGCGGCGGATCTGCTCGATGCGTTTCACGTCCCTGGTCATGGGCATGCCATTGACCACGATGCGCCCCTCCTGATGCTCCTCGAGGTGGTTGATACAGCGGATCAGGGTCGATTTGCCCGAGCCCGAGGGGCCGCAGATGACGATGCGCTCGCCGCGGGCCACCGTCAGGTCGATATCGCGCAGCACGTGGAAGTCGCCATACCACTTGTTGAGCCCGGCAATCTCGATCATCGGTGAGTCGGCCTGGGCGGCATTTGCCTGGTTCATGTCGGGTCGAATCCTTGTTGTCAGTTGCGATGGCCGGTGTGCAGGCGGCGCTCGATGTACTGGCTGTAGCGCGACATGCTGAAGCAGAACACCCAGAACACCAGGGCGGCGAAGACATAGCCCTCGGTGGCGAAGCCCAGCCAGTCACTGTCGGTCAGCCCCGCCCGGATGATCGCCAGCAGGTCGAAGAGGCCGATGATCAGCACCAGTGAGGTATCCTTGAACAACGCGATGAAGGTGTTGACGATGCCGGGGATCACCAGCTTGAGCGCCTGGGGCAGCACGATCAGCGCCATGCGCTGCCAGTAGCCCATGCCCAGCGCCTTGGCGGCCTCCTCCTGGCCGCGGGGGATCGCCTGGAGTCCACCACGCACCACTTCGGCCATGTAGGCACTCCAGAACAGCATGATGCCCACCAGGGCACGCAGCAGCTTGTCGAACTCCACCTGGGTCGGCACGAACAGCGGCAGCATCACCGAGGCCATGAAGAGCACGGTGATCAGCGGCACGCCGCGCCAGAACTCGATGAATACCACGCAGAAGCCACGCACCAGCGGCATCTTCGAACGCCGCCCCAGGGCCAGCACCACGCCGATGGGCAGGGAGCCGACGATCCCCACGGTGGCGATGGTCAGGGTCAGCATCAGACCGCCCCAATCGCGAGTCGGTACGTGTTCGAGGCCAAAGCTGCCACCCACCAGCAGGAAGAAGGCCACCATCGGGAAGCCCACCAGGGCGAACAGTCCCACCCAGCGCTTGGCGGGCAGGCGCGGAATGGCCAGCCAGGCCACCAGCACCGCCATCAGTAGGAACACCAGGTCCACCCGCCAGCGCTCGGCCTCGGGGTAGAAGCCATAGACGATGGATTCGAAGCGGGCGCTGATGAACACCCAGCAGGCCCCCTCGCCGCTGCATGCCTCTCGTGAGCTGCCGATCCAGTCGGCCTGCAGCACCGCCCACTGCAGCGCCGGCCACAGCAGCCAGGCCAGCAGGGCGGCGGTGACCACCGTCACGGCACCGTTGAGCGGCGTATTGAAGAGGTTGGCCCTGAGCCAGCCCGCAGCCCCCCGGCGCATGTCGGGCGCGCGGCGCTCGGGAATCATCTCGGTTCGGGTCGAGGTCGGTTCCATGTCACCGCTCCTTGAGCAGGGTGCGCGCGTTGTAGAGGTTCATCAGCGCGGACACCACCAGGTTGATCAGCAGGTAGACGGCCATGGTCATGGCGACGATCTCGATGGCCTGCCCGGTCTGGTTCAGCGCCGTGCCAGAGAACACCGCCACCAGGTCCGGGTAGCCGATCGCGGTGGCCAGCGAGGAGTTCTTGATCAGGTTGAGGTGCTGGCTGGTCAGCTGCGGCACGATGACCCGCATTGCCTGGGGAATCACCACCTTGCGCAGGATGATGCCGGCGGGCAGGCTCAGTGCCTTGGCCGCCTCCACCTGCCCCTGGGGTACCGACTGGATTCCCGAACGCACGATCTCGGCGATGAAGGAGGCGGTGTAGATGGAGAGCGCCAGCCATAGCGCGATCAGCTCGGGAAGCACCGTCACGCCACCCTGGAAGTTGAAGCCCTTGAGCGTCGGGATGGACCACTCCAGCGGCATGCCGGTGAACAGGAAGGTGGCCAGTGGCAGGCCGACCAGCAGCAGGGCGCCCAGCCTGAACACCGGCAGCGGCCGGCCGGTTTCGGCCTGGCGACGCTTGGCGAAACGCACCATCCCCCCAGGTGGCGAGAACCGCGACCAGCAGCGCCCAGGGAGTGGCGGCGAAGCCGGCCAGCGGCTGGGGGTCGGGCAGTACCACGCCGCGCACGTTGAGGAAGATCACCTCGAACAGCGAGAGGCTGTCGCGCGGGCTGGGCAGGGCCTGCAGCACGGCGAAGTACCAGAACAGGATCTGCACCAGCAGCGGGATGTTGCGGAAGATCTCCACGTAGGCGGTGGCCAACCGGGCCAGCAGCCAGTTGGGCGACAGCCGGGCGATGCCCACGGCGAAGCCGATCAGGGTCGCCGCCACGATGCCCATGGCGGAGACCAGCAGGGTATTGAGCAGCCCCACCACGAAGGTGCGGGCATAGGTGCTGTCGCCGGAGTACTCGATCAGCGTCTGGGGAATGGAGAAGCCGGCCCGCTCCTGGAGGAAGCCGAAGCCGGTGGTGATGCCCCGGGCCTCGAGGTTGGCCAGGGTGTTGGACACCACCATGGCGAAGAACGCCCCCAGCGCCAGCAGCAGGATGCCCTGCACCAGCAGGGCGCGGAAGGTGGGGTCACGCCATAGCGACCCCCTCTCCCGTGAGGAAGAACGCAGCATAACGAGCCTCGCAGACGTACCCGAAACGGCACCACGCATGTCGCCATGCGTGGTGCCCGGTCATTGGACGTTCAGGATGGGTCAGCGGATCGGCGGTGCGTAGAGGATGCCGCCCTCGTTCCACAGCGCATTCACCCCGCGGCTGATCTGCATGGGAGAATCCTCGCCCACGGTGCTGGCGAACACCTCGCCATAGTTGCCCACGTGCTTGACGATGTTGTAAGCCCAGTCATTGCCGATACCCAGCTGCTCGCCATAGTTTCCGTCAACGCCCAACAGGCGCGCTACCTGGGGGTTGGGGGCATCGTCGCGCATCTCGTCGACGTTCCCGGAGGTCACGCCCAGCTCCTCTGCGTTGACCATGGCGAAGATCGACCACTGCACGATATCGAACCACTGGTCATCACCCTGGCGCACCACGGGCCCCAGCGGCTCCTTGGAGATCAGCGTCTCGAGGATCTCGACACTGTCCGGCTCCGGCAGCTGCAGGCGCAGGGCACTGAGCTGGGAAGTGTCGGAGGTGAGGATGTCGCAGCGGCCGCTGGCGAAGCCCTGGGCGGTCTGGTCGGGGGTGTCGAAGGTGACGGTCTGGATCTCGATGCCGCGGGAGGGGAAGTAGTCGGCCAGGTTGAGCTCGTGGGTGGTGCCGGACTGGATGCAGATCGAGGCGCCATCGAACTGCTCTGGCCCCTCGATGCCCAGATCCTTGGCCACCATGAAGCCCTGGCCATCGTAGAAGGTAGTGGCGGTGAAGTTCAGGCCCAGCGAGTTGTCGCGGGTCGCCGTCCAGGTGGTGTTGCGCGAGAGCACGTCGATCTCGCCGGACTGCAGCGCGGTGAAGCGCTCCTTGGCGGTCAGCGGGGTGAAGGAGACCGCTTCCGGATCGCCCAACACGGCGGCGGCGATACCGCGGCAGGTCTCCACATCGAGCCCCTGCCAGGTGCCATTCTCGTCGGGGGAGGAGAAGCCGGAAAGGCCGACGTTGACGCCGCAGCGCAGCTCGCCGCGTTCCTGGACCTCGTCCAGGGTGGCGGCAGAGGCCTGGGCGGAAAGCCCCACGCCGAGGGCCAGGGCAGGAAGGGACCACAGCATCTTGTTGTTGTAACGCATGAAAGACTCCCGGTCTGTTATGTATTGATCTGCTGATGCAGCAGCCTCGAACCTAGCAGAGCCGGGAGTTCCGATGCCAATATGGCGATTAAACGCTTGTCCCAGCGGCCCGGAGGGCCGCCGTAGTCAGGAGTCGGTGATGTCCTCGATCCAGGTCAGCGCCGCGACACCGCGGGGCAGGCCCAGGGTGGGGATGGAAAGCATGGCCACCTGCTTGAGGGCCTCCGCGGTCTCCCCCTCCTCCAGTGCGCGGCGGGCATGGGAGTGCACGGCGCCCTCGGAGCGTGCGCCCACGGCCAGGGCCAGCTTCACCAGTCGGCGGGTACGCGCGTCCAGCGGGCCACTCTCGGCACAAGCCCTGCCCAGCTCGGCGTAGGCGCCCCACACCTCGGGGTACTGCTCGGCCACCTGACCGGCACCGGAGGGAAGATCCTGTTTCGACATGCCAAGTTCCTTCTGCGGATGAATGTGGCGTCAGTATAGGCCACTCGACCGGGGCCGCGTCACGCCAGCCAGGAGAGCGCGCTCTTGGTGATGGCCGCGCCCAGCATGTACAGGAACACCAGTACCGCCGCCACGCCGGCCACACCACGCACCGCCGGGCTTCGCCCGCGCTTGATCGCCAGCGTGCCCAGACCGATGTAGACCAGCAGGGCAATCAGCTTGGCGGCCAGCCAGGGATGCTGGTGGGGCCACAGCGAGAGCATCACCATCAGCACCACACCCAGCGTCAGCAGCAGCGTGTCGATGACATGGGGGGCGATCCTCACCCAGCGCGCCTGCAGCACCGGCGCCTCGCGCACCGACCAGATGGCGCGCAGCACGAAGAACAGGATGCTCAGGGTGGCGGCGGTGATATGCAGGTGCTTGATCAGGAAATAGTGTTCCATCGAGTCGCTCCGGGTAGGTGGTTATCCATCCTTGCCATCGGGGCGGGCCGACAGCAACGGCGCCGTATAGTGGAACAGGAAGACGCCATAGGCCAGGCACCAGAAGATGATCCCCAGGTTGTAGGTCCAGTGGGTGATCTGCGGGAACAGCACCAGCACCGGCGAGCGCAAGAGCGCAGCGGCCACCATCAGCGCGAGGGCCACGCCGATGCCGGGCAGGGTGCGGATGGGGCGTGCGGTATGGCCCAGCGAGACTCGCGCCATCATCGACAGCATCATGGTGCCCATGCCACCGATGGTCAGGGCGTGCAGCGCGGCATCCGCGCGGCTGCCGGCGAGCAGCGCCAGTGCCCACATGACCAGACCCACAGGGATGAAGGCATAGCTCAGGTGCAGCCCCCACAGCAGCGGCTCGCGCCAGCTGTGCTGGCCGCCCCAGCGCGACAGGCGTACGGCGTTGGCCAGCGCCGCCAGCAGCATCAGGCCGGCCAGCAGCGCCGGCGGCAGCGCCACGCCCAGGGCGAGGAGCAACTGGCCCAGCACCACCGCCATCACGCTGCCCAGGCTCGCGTACTCCAGGGTCGGAATCGGCGGCTTGCGGGTCAGCCCCAGGCGGTTGGCGGTGAACATGGCGATCACCCGACCGCCCACCACCACCATCAGCAGGGTGATCAGCAGCACCGCCAGGTGCGCGGCCGGGCGGATCAGCTCCGCCTCGCCGGAGAGCACGCCCAGGTGCATCAGCAGGTTGGCCAGGGTCAGCAGTCCCAGGGCCGGCAGGAAGATCAGGTTGCGCCAGCGCCGCGCACGGATCACCAGGCTCGCCATCACCGCCGCCACCACTGGCAGGAAGGCGATATCCACTGCCGCCACCAGCCAGCCTGGCAGCCCCATGGGAAAAGCCATCAGCACACGCGCCGCCAGCCACAGGGCGACCAGCCCCAGCAGCGGCCCGCCCTTGAGGCTGGGCAGCCCGGTCCAGTTCTGCACCGCGGTGAGCAGGAAGCCCGCCACCACGGCAACGGCAAAACCGAACAGCATCTCGTGCTGGTGCCAGAACATCAGTCCACCCTGCGGGCGCAGCAGGATATCGCCGTGCCAGAAGGCGAACCACACCACCAGGGAGAGGATGCTGAACAGCGCGGCGAGTAGGAAGAAGGGACGGAAGGCCAGGCGCGCCACCGCTAGCTGGGTCGGTGCGAAGGCGGTCTGGCTGGTGCGGGAGGAGGACATGTCGCGATACCCGTATGAGACGCTTGGATGGTGCCATTGTGCGCCGACGGGCTCGCGACTTCCATGACAGGTATCAAGAATGCTTCTTATGACGAGAGCCGTTCAATCCTGTCGCGAGCGAAGAGAGGCTGACCGCCGCCGGAACGCAGCAACCGGAGTTGACTGGCGGCTCAATGAGGATTCGACCGGGCCGGCGTTCCGGTACCGCCGGCGGCCAGGATATCGAGCGCAGCAAGGATTGTCGGCTTTTGTCCTCAGTGGCTGGTGCCCTCCTCGTACCTAGTCTTGTTCCAGACGTTGTACTTGCCGGAGGGCTTGCTCATCGGGATGCGCTTCTCCTCCTCGAGGGTCTCGGCGTCATAGACGATCACCGCGCCATCGTCTTCCCACAGGCTGAGCAGCAGCTTCTCGCCGTAGCGATCGAACTCCACGTGGGCGGCGGTCTTGCCGGGCTCGGGAATCAGCGTCTCGACGATCTCGAGGCTCTGCTTGTCGATGACATGCACCCGGTCGCGGTTGGGGCCGAAGAAGACGTCCGCCCAGACATAGGGCGAGTTGGCATGGCTGCGCATGAAGAAGCCGGGGCCATCGGTCTCGAGGGTCTTGATGACCTCCCAGCTGGTCATGTCGATGATCGATACCGCCGCCCGGGTCAGGTGGGGCGTCGCCATCACCCGACGCCCCTCGTGTTCCCAGGTGATGCCCGAGCCGAGGTGGGGCATCCCCTCCAGGGGCAGGTCGGCCACCTTCTCGCCGCTGTCCAGATTGACCACCATGCCGCCCTGGCCGCCCCGTGAGGCGCCGATGACGTGCTCGTAGTCGAGGTCGAAGAAGAAGTCATCGAGGTAGTCCGGGACCGGGATCCGCCGCACCCGGAAGTTGGGCGTGTCGTGGCCGCGTCGTGGCGCCAGCGGCGTCGCCATATGGCCGGTGGAGACCACCGGCTCGGTGGGCAGCGGCCAGGGAATCTCCCACACCTCCTCGATATCCTTCAGCGCGGCGATGAAGCTGCCCCGCGGCGGGGCGGCGTAGACGGCGCTGACCCGCGAGCTCTCGCCGTTCTCGCCCACCGCCGGATAGACCTTCATCAGGTCGAGGTTGTGAGCATCGAACAGCACCAGGCTGTGGGGCAGGTAGTTGGCGGCCATCACGTAGCGGCCATCCCCCGAGACGGCAATATTGCGCATGTTGATACCGGCGCGCACCTCGGCCACCACCTGCATGTTGTAGATGTCGTACTTGGTCACCCAGCCGTCCCGGGAGCCGAAGAACACGTAGCGTCCATCCGGGGTGTACTTGGGACCGCCGTGCAGGGCATAGCGGGTGGCGAAGCGATGAATCGGCTCGAAGGTATCGCCGTCGAGCAGGGTGGCGTGGTGGTCACCGGTCTCCACCACGATGAACAGGTTGAGCGGGTCGGCGTCGAAGCGCGGTTCGTCGGGCAGGCTGCCATCGGGATGGTGCACCAGCTGGCTGGCCAGGATCTCGTCGCGCCCCCAGCTCGGCTCCACCTCGGGCTCGCGGTAGATCCACTCGGCCAGCGAGGTGACCTGATCCTCTTCGAGCTGATCGGCAAATCCCGGCATCTGGCTGGCCGCACGGCCGTCACGGATCACCGCCTCGGCGGCCGCCGACTTGAGACGTGACAGGTTGCCCGGCAGCAGCGCCGGGCCGATACCACCCAGGCGGTCGGCACCGTGGCAGGAGGCACAGTGGGTCTGGTAGAGCGCCTCGGTATCCGCACCACCCCCGGCCAGGACGGCCGCGGGCAGCAGCATGGCAGCAGCCAGCAGCGGCAGGAGTCGCGGGATCATTGCGAGTCTTCCATGAACTGTCACAGGGCAATCCGCTCCAGGGCGGCACCCTCGATGAAGGAGGCCTCCTCCGGCGCGGGCTGGGCCAGGGTATCGGCCAGGCGCACCACCTCACCCACCACGATCAGGGTGGGCGGACGCAGCCCTTCCCTGGCGATGGTCTCGACCAGCTCGCCCAGGCAGGTGATGACCTGGCGCTGCTCGGGGGTGGTGCCACGCTCGACCAGGGCCACCGGGTGCTCGGCCGGCAGGCCGTGGCGCTGCAGCTCGCGGCGAATCAGCTCGGCATTGGCCAGGCCCATGTAGAACACCGTGGTCTGGTGCGGGGCGGCCAGCGAGGCCCAGTTCAGGGCCAGGTCGCCATCCCCCTTGCAGTGACCGGTGACGAAGGTGACGCTCTGGGCGTAGTCGCGATGGGTCAGCGGGAAGCCACCGTAGGCGGCACACCCCTGGGCCGAGGTGATGCCCGGCACCACGCGGAAGCCCACGCCATGCTCGATCAGCACCTCGGCCTCCTCGCCGCCGCGACCGAAGATGTAGGGGTCACCCCCCTTGAGGCGCACCACGCGGCGGCCCTCCCGGGCCAGGCGCACCAGCAGGGCATTGGTCTCGTCCTGGGTCAGGGCATGGCAGCGTGACGCCTTGCCCACGTAGAAGCGCCGCGCCCTGGGGCTGGCCAGGGCCAGCACCTCGCGGGAGACCAGGCGGTCATAGACCAGGCAGTCGGCCTGCTCGATCAGCGACAGGGCCCGCAGGGTCAGCAGGCCGGGATCGCCGGGCCCGGCGCCGATGATGGCCACTTCGCCGGACGCCAGCGGCGCCTCGGCCAGGTCATAGGAAACACGGTGTGACGGCATGGCGGTACTCCTCGCTAGCCTCAGCTGATCTCGACGGCCTGGATGGCCTCATGGGGTGGGGAGGAATAGGGTGCCGCCACCCGACGCTCGCCCCCCTCGGCGACGCCGATCTCGGCGTTGGTCAGGTAGCAGCCGGGATCCTCTTCCCAGGGATCTCCACTGACCTTCCAGGCACGCACCCGGGTATTGCCGTTGCAGATCGACAGGTAACGGCACTCGGCGCAGCGCCCCTTGAGCGGCCGCGGCCGCTGGCGGAAGCCGACCATCAGCGGGTCCTGCGTATCACGCCAGATCGTGGAGAAGGGGCGTTCGCGGACACTGCCCAGGTCGTGGTCCCACCAGAAGGTATCCGGGTGGACGTGGCCCAGGTTGTCGATATTGGCGATATGCTCGCCTGAGGCGTTGCCGCCCCAGTTGAGCAGCCGCTGCTCCAGGGCCTCGGCCTGGTCGGGGAAATGCTCCCGGGCCCACATCAGCAGGAAGGGGCCATCGGCATCGTTGTTGCCGGTGACGTACTCGCGCTCCACGCCGCGTTCGAGCTCATCGCGGCAGTGGTCGAAGAGCCGGGTCATGGCGTCGCGGGTCATCTGGTGCCAGGCGTCCTGCTTGCTGTGGCGCCGGCCGCGGCCGCCGTAGTTGAGGTGCGAGAGGTAGAACTTGTCGACATCATGCTCGTCGAGCAGGGCCAGGATATCGCCGAGCTGCTCGTAGTTCTCGCGGGTCAGGGTGAAGCGCAGGCCGACCTTGATGCCGCGCTCCTTGCACAGCTTCACCGCATGCATGGACTCGCGGAAGGCACCCTTCCGCTGGCGGATGACGTCGTGGGTCTCCTCGAGGCCATCGATGCTGATGCCCACGTAGTCGTAGCCGACGTCGGCGATCTCGTCGATGTTCTCCTCGGTAATCAGGGTGCCGTTGGTGGAGAGTCCGGTGTAGATCCCGAGCTCCCGGGAGCGGCGCGACAGCTCGAAGATGTCGGGCCGCATCAGCGGCTCGCCGCCGGAGAGGATCAGCGCCGGCACCCGGAAGGCAGCGAGGTCGTCGAGAACCGCATGGGCCTCGGCGTTGGAGAGTTCGCCGGCGAAGTCGATATCCGCCGAGGTGGTGTAGCAGTGCTTGCAGGTCAGGTTGCAGCGACGGATCAGGTTCCAGATCACCACCGGGCCGGGCGGCTTGCGCGCCGGAGGGATGGGACCCGGTTCCATCAGGCTCTTGATATAGCGGGTGACGCGGAACATGGCGTTCTCCTGCTGGGATTTGCTGTGCTGAGCCGCCGCGGCGGCGCGCGACTCAGCCCCGACGTTGGGTGTCCGTGGACGCATCGCTCGGCCGGCTGCCGGCCAGACGCAGCCCGGTCTTCTTGAGAATACGCGTGCTGTAGAGGATGCGGTGATCGCGACACGCCTCGCCCAGGCGCTCGCGCAGCACCGCGGCCTGGCGCTCGACCTCCTCCCGGCTGCGGCCATGCAGCATGGCGAACAGGTTGTAGGGCCAGTGCGGCAGGTGGCGCGGGCGACGATAGCAGTGGCTGACGCCCTCGATGGCGGCCACCTCGCGGCCCAGGCGGTCGATCTGGGCGTCGTCGACGTCCCACACCGTCATGCCATTGGCCACGTAGCCGAGCCGATAGTGGTTGGGCACCGCAGCGACCCGGCGGATCACCCCGCTTTCCTGCATGGCCTGCATGCGCTCGAGCACCTCGGCACCGCTCATGCCCACCTCACGACCCACCGCGCCCCAGGGGTCGGGGACCAGCGGCAGGCCGGCCTGGGTGGCCAGCACGATGGCACGATCAGCGGCATCGAGCCCCCCGGTATCCGGCGGCGGGGCAGCAGCCTCGATGGCTTCGCGGCGCGGCGCCGGCCTAGACGGGCAGGTGGAGACGGACATGGAACTCCTCCTCCTTGGGCATGTTGTAGACCGGCAGGCCGGTGGCCGCTTCGATCCCGGCGATGGTCTCGGAGATGCGTTCCCGCGTCTCGGTGGCCAGCACGAACCACATGTTGAGCTCGTGCTCGCGACGATAGTTGTGGGCCACCTCGGGGAAGGCATTGACGGTCGCGACGACCTCATCATAGTCGGATTCGGGTACCGCCAGCGCGGCCAGGGTCAGGCCGCCGCCCAGGCGCTCGGCGTGGTACATCGGGCCGAAGCGGCTGAGCACACCGCCCTCACGCAGGCGCTCCAGGCGATAGAGCAGGTCGCCCTCGGCGATGTCCAGCTCCTTGGCCACCGCCGCGAAGGGGCGTGCCACCAACGGCAGGCCATCCTGCAAACGGTTGATCAGGCGACGATCGACGCCGTCCAGGTCATCGAGGGTCATGCTGCCCCCTCACGCACGTAGCGGCCACCGCACTGGCGATAGGCATGGGTACTGAACAGCACGCGGTGCTCCAGGTCTCCCAGGCCCAGGCGCTCGACGATGGCCGCAAGCTCCGCCTCGACCCGCTCGCGACGGGCACCATGGATCATGCAGAAAAGGTTGTAGGGCCAGTCGGGCAGCCGCCGGGGACGACGGTAGCAGAGTGTCACGGCGGTCTCGTGGGCCAGGCGTCGGCCCACTTCGGCGACCCGCTCGTCGGGCACGTTCCATACCACCATGGCATTGGCCTGGATGCCCAGGCGGCGATGCTTCACCACCAGCCCCAGGCGCTTGATCATGCCGTCAGCCTGCCAGCGGCGGACGCAGGCCATCACTTGATCCTCGGCCATGCCGGCCTGTTCGGCCAGGGTGCGCCAGGGGCGCGGGACAAGCGGCAGCCCCTGCTCGAGCAGGCCGCGCAGGCGGCGCTCGGCCTCGGCCGAGGGCGCATGGCGGGCGGCGCCGGTGGCGGCGAACTCCAGGTCGTCGGTGGTCTTCATGCGCGCTCCAGCTCGGCCCAGGGAATGGGGAACGACAGGTCGATATGGTAGCCCTCGAGCATCGGCAGCCGCAGGATCGGCACGCCCAGGCATGCCTCCAGGGCGTCGAGCCGCGCCTCGAGCTCGGATTCGTCCGGTGCGGTCATCACGAACCACAGATTGAAGTCGTGTTCGCGGGCATAGTTGTGGTTGACGCCGGGGGCGGCGTTGATGAGCTCTGCGAAGGCATCGCGTTCGGCCTCGGGTACGGCCACGGCGGCCAGCAGGCTGGCGCCGGCCCGGGCATGGTCGAACACCGGCCCCACCCGGCTCAGCACGCCCATGTCCTGCAGGCGCTCGAGGCGTGAGATCACCTCGTCCTCACTGCTGCCCAGGCGTTCGGCAATGGTGTGGAAGGGGCGGGTACAGACCGGCAGGCCACGCTGATAGCTGTCGATCAGACGACGGTCCAGCGCATCGAGGTTTCGGGCCTGGTGAGTCGGGTCTTGGCTGTTCGGTGCTTGGCAATGCATTGGCACAGCTCACTTGCGGCGGGTGGCGGCGGGCTTGCGCCCGCCGCCGGGTCCCGATCAGTAGATGTCTTTCTGAGTGTTGATCACGTTGAACTTGCCGGTCGGGGTGACCAGCCGCTCGTCCTTGATCACGTGCTTCAGCTCGCGGGTCTCGTCGTCGACCACCACGATCGCGGAGGTGTCATCCATGGTGTTCCACACGGAGAACCACACCTCGTCGCCGGCCTGGTTGTACTCCGGCTGCACTACGCGCTTGGGCCCCTCACCCACATCGGCCCACTCGGCGATCGGCAGCACATCGTAGCCGGCCTCCAGGTCGTTGATGTCGTAGACCGCCACGCTCTGGCTGATCGCCTCGTTGGGGTTGAGCGCGGTGTCGACGTAGAGGTTGTCGGACTCCGGATGGGTCTTGATGAACAGCGAGCCGCCGCCCTGGCCTTCCAGGGTGCGTACCACCTTCCAGGCGTTGTCCGGATGCCCTTCCGGGTCGGTGCCGATCAGCTGGATGGTGGCGTCGCCCAGGTGGCTGGTGGCCCACACCGGCCCATGCTCGGGGTCGACGAAGTTGGCGCCGCGGCCCGGGTGCGGGATCTTGCCCACGTCGACGATCGCCTCGAGCTCACGCTCCTGGGCGTCGATGACCACGATCTGGTTGGACTCGTTGGCCGCGGTGAGGAAGTAGCGACCCGAGGCGTCCCAGCCGCCGTCGTGCAGGAAGCGCGAGGTGTCGATCTCGACGGTGGAGAGGGCGTCCAGGTTCTCGTAGTTCACCAGGCGGACCTTGCCGGTCTCCTTGATGTTGACGATGAACTCCGGGTGCTGGTGGGAGGCCACGATGGCCGCCACGCGGGGCTCCGGGTGGTACTCCTGCTCGCCGACGGTCATGCCGCGGGTGGCCACGATCTTCTTCGGCTCCAGGGTCTGGCCATCCATGATCACGTACTGGGGCGGCCAGTAGGCGCCGGCGATGGCCAGGTCATCCTCGTAGCCCTCGAACTTGGAGGTCTCGACGGAGCGCGCCTCCATGCCGATCTTGATGGTGGCGACGATGCTCGGGTCTTCCATCCACAGGTCGATCATGTCGATCTTGGCGTCGCGACCGATGACGAACAGATAGCGGCCGGAGGCGGACATGCGCGAGATGTGCACCGCATAGCCGGTGTCGAGGATCTTGACGATCTCCTTGGAGGCGCCATCGATCAGGGCGATCTGGCCGGCGTCACGCAGGGTGACCGAGAACAGGTTCTCGATGTCCAGGTCGTTCATCTGCTCGGTGGGGCGATCCTCGGGGGCGACCAGCACCTCCCAGGTCTCCTTCATGTCGGCCATGCCGAATTCGGGAGGCTGCGGCGGCTCGTGCATGATGTACTTGGCCATCAGCTCGACCTCATCCTCGGTCAGGTCGCCCGAGGTGCCCCAGTTGGGCATGCCGGCCGGAGAGCCGTAGTGGATGAACGCCTTGAGGTACTCGATACCACGCTCCTGGGTGATATCGGTGGTCAGCGGCTTGCCGGTGGCGCCCTTGCGCAGCACGCCGTGGCAGCCGGCGCAACGTTGGAAGTAGATCTCCTTGGCCTTCTCGAACTCCGCATCGGTCAGGTCCGGCGCACCGGGGGTGCGAACCACCTTCGCCGAGCCCGGATCCACGGCGGACTCGGTGCCCTGATAGGCGGCCTGGGTCTCGTCGAGATCCTTCTTGCCATCCTGGGCGTAAGCCGCGGTAATACCCAGCGCGACGGTGGTTACCGCCACGGCCAGGGGCTTGAGATACCAGTCTTTCTTCATCATCGTTCCACCTCTGTCATGATCCTTGAGTGCGCTGTCGCCAGGACATGGGCGAGTCATTGTTGTACTTCTCAATGGTGTACTTCGCCGGACGGCCAGCCGGCATCACACGGCCGATGACCTTCCTGCGCAGAGAGTGGCCCAATAACGCGCATAATTCATGCTCCTTTAATGCTCTCAGGCCCTCTATCCGGGGAGATATTGACCTGTATCAAAGCGCGGAACGGCTACCCACAAAGGGAAATTGAGCGCTTTTGGCTTAGCTGATAAGCACAGGCCTAGGAGACTTTCGTTGACGCCAATCAATGCGCGCCGACGCCCGGGCAGGGACACTCTCCCCAGCCCTTACCTCAGGAGTCGCCATGTTGCCGCCCCTTAACCTACGCTTCGCGCTGCTGGCCATGACCTGTGCACTGCCTCTCGTCGTCCAGGCCGAGACGCCACTCTCCGCCGAACGCGAGGCCGAGCTCGAGACCCTGCTCTATCAGGACTGCGGCTCCTGCCACGGCATGACCCTGCGCGGTGGCCTGGGCCCTGAACTGCCCAGGTCGCGCATGAATGCCTACAGCCAAGACGGCCTGGCCGCGCTGATCCTCCACGGCGTCGAGGGCACCGCCATGCCGGGCTGGGAGGGGCTTCTCACCGAGCAGGAGGCCCTGTGGCTCGCCGACCACCTGCAGAACGACAACCCCCTGGATGAGTAACGTCCTTCCCGATCACAAGGAGTGACCATGATCGCCCCTGCCCTTCTCAAGCCCCTCGCCGCCGTCTCGCTGCTCGCCCTGCTGGCCGGCTGCCAGGCGACCCCGACCGCCGAGCTGCGCGGCACCGGCGACCTCGGCGTGGTGGTGGAGCGCGCCACCGGCAGCCTCGCGGTGGTGGATACCAGCGAACGCCGCATCCTCGACCGGGTCGAGGGCCTCGGGGACCTCTCCCACGCCTCGGTGAAGTTCTCCCGTGACGCCCGCTACGCCTTCGTGTTCGGCCGCGATGGCGGCCTCAGCCGAGTCGACCTGCTTACCGGCGAGATCACCCACCGGGTGATCCAGTCGGGCAACAGCATCGGCGGCGCCGTCTCCCAGGATGGCTCGCAGGTGGCGGTCGCCAACTATGAGCCGGGCGGCGTGAAGATCTTCGACAGCGAGACCCTGGAGGAAGTCGCCGATATCCCCGCCACCTGGACCGACGAGAATGGCGAGGAGCAACGCTCCAAGGTGGTGGGCCTGGTGGATGCCCCCGGCAACCGCTTCGTCTACAGCCTGTTCGAGGCCGGCGAGATCCACCTGGTCGACATGCACGGCGATACCCCCGAGGTGACGCGCTTCACCGATATCGGCAAGGAGCCCTACGACGCCCTGATCGGCCCCAACGGGCGCTACTATATCGCCGGGCTGTTCGGCGAGGATGGCCTGGCGATGCTCGACCTGTGGCACCCGGAGCAGGGCGTCACGCGCATCCTGCCCGACTATGGCCGCGGCGAGGAGCGCCTGCCGGTCTACAAGATGCCCCACCTGGAGGGCTGGACCCTGGCCGGCGACGAGGCCTGGCTGCCGGCGGTAGGCCGCCACGAGGTGCTGGTCGCCGACAGCGACGACTGGTCACTGGTCGACCGTATCCCGGTCCATGGCCAGCCGATCTTCGTGATGCGCCGCCCCGACGAGCGCCAGATCTGGGTGAACTTCGCCCACCCCGACAACGACGTGGTGCAGGTGATCGATACCGAGTCCCGCGAGGTCGTCGCCACCCTCACGCCCGGTGAGGCTGTTCTGCACATGGAGTTCACACCCAAGGGAGAGCAGGCCTGGGTCTCGGCCCGGGACAGCGACCGGGTGGTGGTCTACGACACCCGCACCCTGGAGGAGGTCGCACGGCTCGACAGCGAGTCGCCAAGCGGCATCTTCTTTACCGACCGGGCGCACCGTATCGGGCTCTGAGGACCCGGCCACCCGAAGCAAGGAAGGCGCCCCGCGGGGCGCCTTCCGTCATCATGGCCTATGCGGCTAGCGCCGCACGTGCAGCGGCACCTCGGAGTAGCCGCCGGCGGGGTAAAAGGCGCGCACCGCGGGACGTGCCGGCAGCAGGGCGATATCGACGGTGGCGTCGAGCAGCGCGTCCATGAAGTCGTGAAGCTCCATTCGCGCCAGGGGCGCCCCGGGGCAGACGTGGATGCCGGCCCCGTAGAGCAGGTTGTCCTTGGGGTCGCGATCCAGACGCACCTCGTCGGGGTCGCCGAACACCGCCTCATCGCGGTTGGCCGAGCCCCACAGGAGCGTCAGGCGATCGCCGGCCTCGAGACGGCGGCCGCCGATCTCCACCGGACGGGTAGCAATGCGCCGGTTGGACATCAGAGGCGCATCGAGGCGCAGGATCTCGTCGATGGCCGCCGGCAGCAGGCGGCGATCGGCACGCAGCCGCCCCTGAAGCTCCGGATCGGCGGCCAGGTAGCGCATCAGGATGCCGATGCTTGCCGAGATGGTGCCGAGTTCCCCCACCGTCCAGTTGCGCAGGATGCTGACGATTTCCTCGTCGGCGAGCGCACGCTCCTCCACCGTCTCGTTCATGATCCGGGTGGTGACGTCGTCCGGCGCGTCATCGCCAGCCGCTCGGCGGAGTTCCAACTGTTCGCGGATCACGCCATCGAATTCCAGCGCCAGCTCGCCCAGCGCCTCGCGGTCCTGGGCCAGGGTGGCGGCCTGCTGGCGCTTCACCCAGGCGCGCAGCGGCTCGTGGAGCGCGGCGGGCCAGCCCATGAAGGCGCACTGGATCTCCAGGGCGAAGTCCTGTCCCATCTCGGCCATCGCTTCTACCTCACCGTCGGCGGGCAGACGGTCGACCACGGCCTCGGCGATAGCACGGCATTGCGGCGCAAACTCGGCCATGGCCTCGGGGCCGAAGTAGGGCTCGATGAGTCGCCGGAAGCGAGTGTGCTCGGGCGGGTCCATGGCGTTGGGCACCGACAGGTGGCGGCTCGCCGCGTTGCTGAAGGTCTCGTGGTCCTCGAGCACGCGCATCACGTCCGCATGGCGGAACAGCGACCACTGCAGGTAGTCGCTGAAGGCCACCGGGCAACGGTGGCGCATCTCGTCATAGGCGCTGATCTGGTCGTTCAGCGCATCCGCGGCGCGCGGGTCCCAGTCCTGCTGGTGCGTATCGCTCATGTCATCTCCTGAAAGGAAGGGGGGGCGTCGAATCGATTCATAGGAGCAAAAAACCGCGAAGGTCGCATTGACCCAGGTCAGCGGGCTCTGTTCACGGCTCAGGGCAGTTCGGGCCAGCCCGGCAGGCGAAACTCCTCCTGCAGGTGACGCAGCTCCGGCTGATGCAGCTCGGCGATGCTGCTGGCCAGCTCGGCACCGCGCGCCAGCAGGTGTACCTCGATGCGCCGCCGATCGCCGCGGCTCGGCCGACGTTCCACCAGCCCCAGTTGCTCGCAGCGATCCACCAGCGCCACGGTGCCGTGGTGCTTTGCCTGGAGCCGCTCGGCCAGTTCGCCGATGGAGGCCCACTCGCGCCCCGCGAAGCCCAGCAGGTGCAACAGCAGCTGGTACTGCAGCGGGGTCAGGCCGTGTTCGCGACAGATGTCATCGCTCTGGCGAAGGAAGCAGCGCAGCTGATAACGAAAGTGCGAAAGGCGCTGGAAGTCCTGCTTGGTGAGGGCGTCATCGCTCATGAAAAGTATCCGGCGTGTGTCTGGACCGCGTATCGCCCACCGCTTGACAGCAGGCAGGGCGAGGCCTAAAGGTTAAGTCACAATATCATATTATGATACTTATGCCCGCCGACGAGGAGACCTCCATGAACCCCCTGACCGTCATCAAGCTACCCTTTACCCGCCAGGCAGGCTGGAAGAGCCTGCAGCAACGCAAGCCTTCGATCCCGGTGCTTGCCTGGGGCCTGGTGCTGCCCATGTCGCTGCTGCCGCCGGTGCTGCTCTACTATGCCGGCACTCACTACGGTGATGGTTTCGTCATGGGCTTTGCCGACCGGGAGTGGCGCTTCATCACCACCATCCTGTTCCTGGCCGAGTTGCTCACCTTCTTCGTGATGGGCTGGCTGATTCACGCCGTGGTCAACGGCACGCGGGAACTGTCCATCGACTACCACGATGCCTACCTGCTGGCAGCCCTCGCACCGCTGCCGCTGTGGTCCTCGGCGATCGTGCTGCTGATCCCCAGCCTGCTGCTCAATACCCTGGCGGTACTGGTGGCCCTGGGTATCTCCTGCAGTCTGGTCTACCACGGTCTCCAGGCGCTCTGCGAACGCAGCGACAACGACGTCAACACCATGTCGGCGGCCTACACCATCATGGCGGCCGGGGTACTGGCCTGGGGCCTGTTGATGGCAATCGTCTGGGCCTATTGAGCCGCACCCTCCGGTGCAGCGCAGCATCGAGGGTCTGGCCTTGTCGGGAATGAACATGTAGTTTACATGCACCTTAAAAAAATCCCCCCGACATGGAGCCCCTCGATGCTGACTCAGGAGCAGGAACAGCTGATCGCCGCCACAGCCCCGGTAGTGGCCGAACATCTCGACGCCATCACCCAGCGCTTCTACCCGCTGCTGTTCGAGCGCTATCCGCAGGTAAAGCCGCTTTTCAACCAGGCACACCAGGCAGACGGCGGCCAGCCGCGGGCATTGGCCGGCGCCGTGCTGGCCTATGTGCAGTTGCGTCACGATCGCGAGAAGGTGCGCGAGACCCTGGCCACGGTGGTCGGCAAGCATGTCTCCCTGGACATCCGCCCCGAGCACTACCCCCTGGTCGGCGAATGCCTGATGGCGGCCATCGGCGAGGTGCTGGGTGACGCCGTGACGCCGGAGATCGCCGCCGCCTGGGAGGGCGTCTACGAGGAGCTGGCCGGACTGCTGATCGAGCTGGAGGCGCACCGCTACCGCGAGTTCGAGAGCCTGCCCGGCGGCTGGAGTGGCCCCCGCGAATTCCGGATCGCGACAACGCACCAGGAGAGCGCGGTGATCCGCTCCTTCGTGCTCGAGCCGGTGGACGGTGGCCCGGTCGCCGACCATGCGCCCGGCCAGTACATCGGCGTCAGGCTCACCATCGATGGCGAACCGGTCTATCGGCACTACAGCCTCTCGGACCTGCCCAACGGCGAGAGCTACCGGATCTCGGTGAAGCGCGAGCCCCAAGGGCGCGCCAGCCGTCACCTGCATGACGCCATGGGCGTCGGTGACACCCTCTCGCTGCTGCCACCGGCCGGCGAGTTGACCCTGCACGAGGGGGGCGAGCCGCTGCTGCTGGCAAGCGGCGGTGTCGGCCAGACCCCGCTGCTGCCCATGGCGCGCCAGGCGCTGGCCCAGGGTCGCCGGGTGGTCTACCTGCACGCCGCCCTGGATGCCGAGCATCACGCCTTCCGCGACGAGGTAACGGCCCTGGCCGAGGCGCACCCGGAGCGGCTGCGCTTGGTGACCGTCCATGAGAGCGGCTCAGCCGCCGATCATACCGGCCGCGTGAATCGCGACCTGCTGGCAAGCTACCTGCCCGAGGGCGGCCGCTGCTACTTTGTCGGCCCCCAGGGGTTCATGACCGCCGTTGACCGGGCCCTGGCCGAACTCGGCGTGCCCGCCGAACGCCGTCATTTCGAGCACTTCGGCCCCTCGCGTCCCCTCGACGCCGCCTGAGTCTCGACCGCTCCGCACGACAAGACGACGCCCCGGCCTGGCCGGGGCGTCGTCACTGCGTTTGTGGCGATCGGGATAGGTCTCAGCTGCCGCGTGCCAGCAGCATCGCCTTGATATGGTCGATGGCCCGCATCGGGTTGAGCCCCTTGGGACATACCCAGGTGCAGTTGGCAATCTGTCGGCAGCGGAACACGCTGAAGGGGTCGTCGAGCTCCGCCAGCCGCTCGTCGGTGACGGTATCACGGCTGTCGATCAGGAACCGATAGGCCTGGATGAGGCCGGCCGGACCGATGTACTTGTCGGGGTTCCACCACCAGGAGGGGCAGGCCGAGCTGCAGCAGGCGCACAGGATGCATTCGTAGAGGCCATCGAGCTTCTCGCGATCCGCCGGACTCTGGCGTCGCTCGATGGTGGTGGGTGGCTCGTCGTTGATCAGCCAGGGGCGGATCTTCTCGAACTGGCGGAAGAACAGCGTCTGGTCGACGACCAGATCACGGATCACCGGCATGCCCGGCAGCGGACGCAGGGTCAGGGTATCGCCGCTACCCAGCACCTCCGCCACCGGCGTGATACAGGCCAGGCCGTTCTTGCCGTTGATGTTCATGCCGTCGGAGCCGCATACCCCCTCGCGACACGAGCGCCGATAGGCCAGGGTGGCATCCTGCTGCTTCAGGTGTTCGAGCACGTCGAGCACCATCGCCTTGCGGAAACGCTCCTCGACTTCCAGGCTTTCCATCCGCGGCAGGTCGTCCCTCTCGGGGTGATAGCGATAGAGCCGTACCTTGATCATCACGCCCCCAGTTCGGCCTCGACTCGACTAAAAGATTTATTGTGAATACATCTTTCAGGCTAGCCCCGATGCCGCTGCCGTCAAGGGCGTGACCTCGGGACCACTACGGCACGCTGCATTACGTCCCACTCTCCGACCTGCGGGTCCAGCCCCAGTCGTCGAACAGCACATAGAGTGCCGGGATCACCAGCAGCACCAGCAGGGTGGAGCTGAGCAGGCCGAACACCACGGCGATGACCAGCGGCTTGATGGCATCCGCCTGACTGCTGGTCTCGGCCAGCAGCGGCGCGAGGCCTGCGATGGTGGTGGTGGAGGAGATCAGGATGGCCCGCAGCCGGTCGCGGCTGGCCTGCCCCGCGGCGGCCGCCGCGTCCATGCCTCGCTCGCGGTGCGTCTTGATGAAGTGGATCAGCAGGATCGCGTTGTTGACCACGATGCCGGCCAGCGAGGCGGCGCCGATCAGCGAGGGCATCGAGAGGTAGTAGCCCATGATCACGTGCCCCCAGATGGCGCCGATAAAGGCCAGCGGGATCGAGAGCATGACGATCAGCGGCTCCACATAGCTGCGGAACTGGAAGGAGAGAATCACGAAGATCCCTACCAGGCCGATCAGCAGGCCGCGGGCGATGGAGCCGCCGGTCTCGGCGGAGCTGGCCACCTGCCCCTCGAAGGTGACCGCCACCTCGGGATGGCGCGCCTCGAAGTCGGCCAGCCAGCCGCTGCCGACGAGGTCGTCGACGATGGCCTGGCCACTGGCCTGGCGGGCGTCCACGTTGGCCTCGACGGTGACGGTGCGCCGCCCGTCGATGCGGGTGATGCGCGCCCAGTCGCGGCGTTCGGCCACCTCGGTCACCACCGAGAGCGGCACCCGGCTGCCGTCGGGGAGCAGCAGGGTCTGGTCGGCCAGGTCATCGAGACCGTCGCGGTCGGCCTCGGCCTGACGCACCAGCACCTCGATCTCCTGCTCGCCGATGCGCTGGGTATCGGCGATCTCGCCGAGCAGGCCGGCACGCAGCTGGCTCGCCACCTCCTCGGCGCTGAGCCCCAGGCCATGGGCGCCCGAGGCCAGCGAGTAGGCGCGCTGGGGCTTGCCCAGGCGCTGGTCATCCATGACGTTGTAGACCGCCGAATAGCCCTCGAGGCGCGTGGCAAGCTCCCGTGCCGCCGCCTTCATGGCCGCGAGGTCCTCACCCGCCAGGCGCACCTCCACGGGCACCCCGGCGGGGCCGAACCCCGGTTCCTGGATGATCAGGCGCTGCACCCCCGGGATGTCACCGATCGCTTCCCGCCACTCGGCGGTCAGCGCATCCAGGGTCATGGTGCGCCGCTCGGCGGTGAGCAGGTCGACACTGACCGTGGCCACATGGGGCCCCGCCTCCCGGGCGCTGAGGTTGTGGTTGAAGCGCACCTGGATCGCCTCGACCAGCGCCGCGCCCTCCGGCTGCCCGGGCGAATGGCGTTCATCGAGCTCGCGCATCGCCGTCTCGATGCGCTCGGCCACCGCCTCGGTGCGCTCGAGTGGTGTGCCCTGGGGCATCAGGATGCGCGCCTCGAGCACATCGCCGTCGATGTCGGGCATCGCCTCGCTGCCGACATGGCCACCGGCCATGAAACCGACGGAGGCCAGCATCACGGCCAGCACCGCCCCCAGCACCAGATGGCGGAAGCGGATCGCCCGATCGGCCAGCCGCCCCACGCCTTCACGGAAGCGCTCGAAGCCGCGGTCGAAGGTGGTGCGAAAACGGGAATCATGGCCCTGCTGCAGGTGCGCCACGCTGCCCTTGAGACTTCCCTTGAGATGGTGTGGCAGGATCCAGAATGCCTCGACAAGGCTCGCCGCCAGCGCGGCGATCAGCACCACCGGCAGCACCTCCAGCACCGCCCCCAGCTCGCCGGCCAGGAAGGAGAGCGGCACGAACACCGCAGCAGTGGTCAGGAACGACGAGAGCACCCCGGGCAGTACCTGTCGAGTCCCCGCCACCACCGCCTCCAGTGGTGTGGCGCTCTCACCGGCGTGGGCGGCGATGTTGTCGGTGATCACGATGGCGTCGTCCATGACGATACCGATGGCCATCAGCAGCGCCACCAGGGTGATCATGTTCAGCGAGAGACCGGCAAGCCCCATGACCAGGAAGGCCCCCATGAAGGCCGCGGGCAGCCCAAGCACCGCCCACAGCGCCAGGCGCGGGCGGAAGAACAGGCTCATCACCAGCACCACCAGTGCCAGCCCCATGACACCGTTGCCCACCAGCATCTGCAGGCGATCGCGCACGATGCTGGTCATGTCCTGGGTCAGGGTCAGCGTGATGCCATCATCGAAGCGGCGGCGCTCTTCCTCGATCAGCCCCTCGAGGCGCTCCTTCACTGTCAGGGAGTCGTCGCGCAGGCTCTTGCTCACCTCCAGCACCAGCGCCGGTTCACCGTTGAAACGAAGCTTCTCCTCCTCGCGTTCACCGGCCTCGCTCAGGCTGGCGATGTCACCCAGGGTCAGCTCGCCGCCGGCCGGATCGGAGATCACCACCAGGCGCGAAAGCTCGGCAAGCGAGCGGCGCTGGTCGGTGAAGCGCAGCAGGAGTTCGCGCTCGGGGGTCTCCAGGGTGCCCAGCGGCAGGTCCAGGCTTTGAGCCGAGATCCGCCGCGCCAGCTCGCGGGCCGAGAGGCCGTGCTGGCCGAGCACCTCGCCGGGCACCTCCACCTGCCACTGGCGCTGGGACATGCCGTGGATCGCCACGTCCGCCACGCCGGGCAGCGCCATGATGCGCTCTTCCAGGCGCAGGGCGTACTCCTCAAGCTGGCCTGCGGGCATGTCGGCCGACACCGCGACCGCCGCCACCGCGTCACTGCGATGCATCTCGCGTACCACCGGCGGATCGGCACGCGCCGGCAGCTCGGTGATGGCGGAGACCTCGGTATCGATCTCGCCGAGAAAGCGCAGGGGATCGCCACCAGCCTGCATGGTGGCGGTGGCGCTGGCCAGGTTGTCCTGGGCCACACAGATGAACTCGTCGAGGAGCTCCACCCCCTTCACCGCCTCATGCAGGCGGCGGCAGATGGCATCCTCCACGTCGGCGGCGCTGGCCCCGCGGTAGACCACCTCGACGCTCACCTCCACCGGGCGGTAGTCGGGGAAGGTCTCGCGCTTGAGCGACGGGGCGGTGAAGAGGCCGGCGGCGAGCAGCAGTACCAACAGCAGGTTGGCGGCGGTGGGGTGGGCGGCGAACCAGCGGATCATGGTCGCGCTTCCTCATGTCCCTGGCCCAGCGCCTGCTCGGCGACTCGCGCCTCCAGGGCCTCGTCGCGACGCGGGTCGAGGGCCATCCCGGCGATCGCCGCGGGCAGGTCATCAACCACCAACTGCTCGCCGGGCCTGAGGCCGTCCGTGATCACCGCCAGGTTGCCTTGCTCGAAGGCCACGCTCACCGCGCGCCGTTCGAGGCGACCCTCGTTATCCACCAGCCACACCTCACCCTGATGCACCGCACTGGCCGGTATCACCAGGCGAGGCTCGGGGCTGGACGCGCTGAGCCGCGTGCGCACGTACATGTCGCGCTGCAGCGGCGGGTGATCCGGCGGCCGGGCATCGCGATAGGGGTGCTCGACCCGCACCACGGCACGCACGGTGCGGGTGGCGGGATCCAGGCCGCTGGCCACCCGTACCAGCGTCCCCGACCAGCCCACGCCCTCGGCGCCAGCCAGGAAGAGGTCGGCCTGCACCGCCGGGAAGTCCAGCCGCTCCGCAAGATCCAGCCCCTCGGCCAGGACCGGGGCCGCGTCGCTGGCTCCCGCCGGCATGGCTGCGGCCAGCAGGCGGCGCATCATGGCGATGGGTATATGGGCCTCCACCTCGGCAGCGGCCAGGCTCTCGGCTTGGAAAAGCCGCTGCCCGGTGCCGACGAACTGGTGCAACTCCACCTCGACATCGGCCAGGCGCAGATCGTAGGGAGCCTCGAAACGCGTATCGGCGAGGTCCTCCCGGGCCTGGGCCAGGCGCACCGCGGCCCGCTCGCGCTGCGCCTCGAGTACCTCGCGCCGCGTGGGCAGCAGTGCCAGGCTGTTCTCCAGCGAGGCGACCGCCTGACGCTGACCCAGGGTGCTGCGGCGCTGCTCGTCGCGTCGTGAGCTGGAGACTGAACCGCTGGCCGCCAGGCGCTCGATGCGTGTCAGCTCCTGCTCGGCCAGGGCAAGTGCCTGTTGCTCCAGCCCCAGTAGGCGACGGGTGTTCTTTTCCTCGGCCTCGAGCTGAGCCAGCTCGCCGGCCAGGCTGGCGAGCTCCGCCTCGGCCTCGGCGATGGCCAGCTCATAGCGGCTGGGATCCAGGGCCACCAGCAGGGTGCCCTCGGGGAGCAGGGTGCCGCTCTCCAGTTCCGGGTGACGCTCGACGACCCGCCCCGCCACGCTGGCTGTCGCCTGCCAGGTCTCGGCGGGGCGCGCCACGCCGTGGCCGCGCGCCTCCAGGCGCAGCTCCAGGGGACGAATCTCGACGAACCTGACCGGAGTGGCGGAGGCCGACGCCTCCTCCTCGCGCTCGGGGGACTGACGGTTGGCCACGAAGAAGACCAGCAGCGCCACACCCACGGCGACGCCGATCAGCACCGCCAAGCCCCGCCCCAGTCGCCGTGTCCAGGGTCTCATGCGTCACCTTCCGCATCCGCGCGAATGCCGTGTCGATAGAGATCGAAGGCCGCCGGCGCCCGGTCGACGATGCCTGCCACGTCGGCGGCGATCAGCGACTGCAGCACCAGCCCCTGGACGCAGCCGATGAACTGGGTCGCCGCCGCATCCAGGTCGAGCCCGGGACGCAGCTGTCCGCGCCTCCCGGCCTCCTCGAGCAGGCCCAGCAGGCGCCGCCGATAGCGCTCCATCAGCTCGCGCACCAGGCGACCGGCAGCGGTGGGCCGCGGGTGCTGCAGCTGCCCCATCAGCAGCCGTGGCACCCCCGGATGCTCGGCGATGAAGGCCACGTGGGCCAGGAACATCGCCTCCAGGGCAAGGAGGGGTTCCTCGACGCCTTCGGCGGCGGCGGTGACCCTCGCCATCACCCGTTCGGCGACCCAGGCCACCGCCGCCTCCCAGATGGCCTCCTTGCTGGCGAAGTGGCGAAACAGCGCCCCCTGGGTGACACCCATGCGTCGGGCGATGCGCCCGGTGGTCAGGGTGGCGGGCTCCTCTCGGCCGCAGAGCTCGATGACGGCCTCCACGGTGCGCTCCCGGCGCTCGTCGGCGGGGAGATGCTGACGCTGCGACATGCTCGAGCCTCTAAAGATAGTAATTGGTTACTATCCTAGGCGTGAACCCTCCTCTCTGCCAGGCGTGATTAGCATACTTCTGATCACGATCAAGTTAGCCGAGAAAGCGACTGAAAATCCGGACAACAAGAAACCGGATGACAATATAACTTATTGAAAATAAATGAATAGATTGAAAAAAGAGACTAACGTTAAGGGAAGCTCGTTCGGAGATCCGCCATGTCCCAGTCGCAATCGCCACACTACGGTCCCGCCACCCTGGCCATACATGGCCAGCAGCAACGCGATGCCTTCGGCAGCCCCCACATGCCGATCTACGACACCACCACCTTCGCCTTCCCGGATACCGCCGCCCTGCTGGAGGTAGCCGAAGGACGTCGGCGAGGCCCTCTCTACTCCCGCTATGGCCATAACCCCACGATATTTGCCCTTGAAGAGACACTGGCCGCGCTGGAGGGTGCCGAGGCGGCATGGGCCTTCTCGTCCGGCATGGCCGCCATCAGCACCCTGTTCCTGAGCCACGGCCGTCGCGGTATCGCCTGCCTGGGCGAGGTATATGGCGGCACCCTGGGCCTGCTCGAGCAGCAGCTTCCCGAACTGGGCATCGAGACACATTTCATGCTCGAGGGGTACGCCCCCGACGCCCTGGAAAGGCTGCTGGCGTCGGGCATCGGGCTGGTCTATCTGGAGACACCGACCAACCCGACACTGCGCCTGATCGACATCGCGGCAGTGGCCGAGCAGGCCCATCGCCACGGCGCCCTGGTGGCGGTGGACGGCACCTTCGCCACCCCGATCAACCAGCGGCCGCTGGCGCTAGGCGCCGACCTGGTGGTACACAGCGCCACCAAGTACCTGGGTGGACACAGTGACCTCACGGCCGGTGCCGTCATGGGGTCGGCCGAGTTGCTCGCCCCACTGTGGCGCTGGCGACAGAATCTGGGCAGCGTGCTATCTCCTCAGGTGGCGTCACTGCTGTCGCGCAGCCTGCGTACCCTGCCGCTGCGCATGCAACGCCACAACGCTTCGGCCCAGAGCCTCGCCGAGGCGCTGCGGGAACACCCCGCCATCGAGCGGGTTCTTTATCCCGGTCTTGACTCACACCCCGGTCATGCCCTGGCGCAGCGCCAGATGAGTGGCTTCGGCGGCATGCTCACCCTGGAGATTACCGGCGGGCGCGATGCCGCCACAGGCGTCGCCGACCGACTGGAACTCTTCACCCTGGCCCCCAGCCTCGGTGGCGCCGAAAGCCTGGTCACTCAGCCCTGTACCACCTCCCATGCAGAACTCACCGCCGAGGCGCGGCAACGGCGCGGCATCACCGACAGCATGTTGCGCCTATCGATCGGCCTGGAGGATGTCGAAGACCTGCTGAATGACCTGAAACGCGCCCTGGCTCCCCTCGAATCAGGCCGATGCTGAAGCGTCTTGCGCACGGCGCCGGTATCATCGACCGCGCCGCGGCCGAGCTCTTTCCGGGCTACTTCGCGGTGATCATGGCCACCGGCGCCACCTCCATCGCCTGCCATCTGCTGGGGCTGACGCTGGTATCCTGGGCACTGCTGGGCGCCAACCTGCTGGCTTATATTGCACTGTGGTTGCTGACCCTGATCCGCCTGGTGCGCTACCCCGAACGCCTGGCCGGCGACATGGTCGACCACGCCCGCGGGCCCGGCTTCTTCACCATCGTCGCCGGGACCTGCATCCTTGGCACCCAGTTTCATATCGTAGCCGACAGCGACGCCATCGCCGCCGAATTCTGGTGGGTGGGCCTGACGCTGTGGGGCCTCATCATGTACCTGTTCTTCATCGCCGTGACGACGCGTGCCGAGAAGCCCAACCTCACTTCAGGCATCAACGGTGCCTGGCTGCTGGCAGCGGTCAGCACCCACTCGGTATCGATTCTCACCGCGCTGCTGCCCTGGGAAGGACCGGCCGACCTGCGCCTGTTCTTTGCGCTGTGCATGTTCCTGATCGGTTGCATGCTCTATCTGGCGATCATCACCCTGATCTTCTATCGCCTCACTTTCCTCAAGGTGACGGTAGAGAACCTGACCCCGCCCTACTGGATCAACATGGGGGCGGTGGCGATCGCTACCCTCGCGGGTTCGACGCTGATCCTGCGGGCCGGCGAAGGTGGGATAATCGCCGACTTCCAGCCATTCCTGCTCGGGTTCACCGTGTTCTTCTGGGCCACCGCCAGCTGGTGGTTTCCCCTGCTGGTGGGACTGATGCTCTGGCGTCACTTGATCCACCGCCATCGCATCGCCTATGAGCCCCAACTGTGGAGCATGGTCTTCCCGCTGGCCATGTACACCACCGGCACCCTGCGCCTCTCGGCGGCTCTCGACACGCCCTTCCTGGTGCGCATTCCCGAACTGCTGATCTGGCTGGTACTGCTTGCCTGGGGCGTCACCAGTGCGGGAATGTTCCACCATCTCTGGCGGCTGGCCCGGGCGTCACGGGCCTGAGACCTACTTGAGCCCCAGCCGCCTGGCCAGCTTGTGCAGGTTGCTGGGATCGAGCTCCAGGCGCCGAGCGGCCGCCGCCCAGCGACCGTTGCAGGCCGCCAGGGCGTCACGGATCGCCCGTCGCTGGGCCCACTCCACGCACTCACGCAGGCTCGCTGCGCCACCCTCATCGGCGTACTCCATCTGCGGGGTGCGGCTCCCTTTCCCTTCGGGGACGGGCAGGTCGAGCCAGGCCGGCGCCAGGGTGATGATCTCGTCGCGACGTGCACCCTGGCTCAAGGCCTTGATCGCCGCGCGGCTGATTACATGCTCCAGTTCACGAACGTTGCCCGGCCAGGCGTAGGCCAGCAGCGCCTCCTCGGCCGCGGGGGAGAGACGCAGGCTGCGCACGCCGAGTCGGGTACGGTTGATCTCCAGGAAGTGGCCGGCCAGCACCAGCACGTCACTGCCCCGCTCGCGCAGCGGCGGGATGACCACCGGGTAGACCGACAGGCGGTGGTAGAGGTCGGCACGAAAGCTGCCCTCGCGCACCGCCTCGGCCAGCTGCCGGTTGGTGGCGGCGATGATGCGCACGTCGACACGCCGCGGGACATCCTCGCCCAGGCGCTGCACCTCGCCCTCCTGCAGGGCGCGCAACAGCTTGGCCTGGACCGGCAGCGACAGCTCGCCTACCTCGTCGAGCAGCAGGGTGCCACCGTCGGCGGCCTCGAACCGCCCCGCGCGCTCGGCGATGGCGCCGGAGAAGGCCCCCTTCACATGACCGAACAGCTCGCTCTCGGCCAGGGACTCCGGCAGGGCGGCGCAGTTGACCTGCACCAGCGGCGCGGCGTGGCGGGCGGAGCGACGATGGAGACGGCGGGCGAAGAGCTCCTTGCCCACCCCGGTCTCGCCGCTGAGCAGCACCGGCAGGTCCGATGCGGCCACCACATCGAGCTCACGCAGCAGCCGCTGGAGTTCCGCACTGTGGCCGAGGATATCGCGCGCCTCGGGGGCCGCCAGCGGCAGGCCGCTCTCCTGCTGGGACATGCGCAGGGCCCGCAGGTCACGCTCCAGGCGGCTGACCCGCACCGCCGCCTCGACCAGCAGCGCATAGCGCTCCAGGGCCGCCCGGTCGGTGGCATCGAAGGTCCCCGCTTCGAGCGCATCCAGGGTCAGAGCTCCCCAGGGTTCGCCCTCCACGTGCAGGCTGATACCCATGCAGTCGTGGACATGCAGCGGCTGTCCGGGCTGCTGCTCCACCAGCCCATCATAGGGATCGGGCAGGTCGGCATCGGGCGGGAAGAGGGTCGTGCGCCGACTGGTGAGGATAGTGGCCAGGCGTGGATGCTGGGCCACCTCGAAGCGCCGTCCCAGCGCCTCGCGCACCAGGCCGTCTACGGCCAGCGGAACCAGGGCGCCCTCCTCCAGGCGCAGCAGGCAGACGGCGCCGCAGCGAAAACCTTCGCGCAGGGTCCGCACCAGGCGCTGCAGGCGCACCGCGCTGGGCAGGTCGGCGACCAGGTCAGCCAGCAGGGTCTCGTCGAGCATGGTGATATTCACCTTGAAGGGTTCAATCTACCCTAAACGATCCGGGTATTTTTCACCAGAATGGCCTCGATACCCGGCAAAACAGGCCGTCAGGAACTGGCATGCCACTTGCTTGTGATGAGGTACCACCCTTTTCTGCCATCATCCGACCAAGGAGCTCCTGCCATGAGCCTGATCGAACAGACCGTCGGCCGCACCGCCCTCACCCTGCCCGGCGCCACCCGGGTGTTCCGCGACCACAATATCGACTTCTGCTGCGGCGGCCGCATCAGCCTGCGCGAGGCCGCCGAGCGCGTCGGCCTCGCCCCCCAGGCGCTAATCGACGAGCTCGAGGCGCTGCCCGCCGGCGCAAGCGACGAACGCGACTGGCAGTCCGCCAGCAACGACGAGCTCATCGACCATATCCTGACCCGCTACCACGATGTCCACCGTCAGCAGCTGCCCGAACTGGTGCGCATGGCGCGTCGCGTCGAGCAGGTCCACGGCGAGCGTGACACCTGCCCCAACGGCCTGGCCGACCTGCTCACCACGATCTACCAGGAGATGGAGAGCCACATGCAGAAGGAGGAGCAGATCCTCTTTCCGATGCTGCGCCGGGGCATGGGCGCCCAGGCCCAGGGACCCATCGCGGTAATGCGCCACGAGCACGACGACCACGGCGAACACCTCGAACAGCTGGCGGCGCTGACCGACGACATCACTCCGCCCAAGGGCGCCTGCACCACCTGGCGTGCCCTCTATACCGGGCTGCGCGAGTTCCGCGACGACCTGATGCAGCACATCCATCTGGAGAACAACCTGCTGTTCGAACGCGCCGGCTGAATCCAGTTCGGCGCCCAATCATGACGCACCGTCGCCCGACGGTGCGTCAGGGAGGCCACCATGAAAGCCATCATTCTGGAGCGCCTGCATGCCGACCACCATCGCTACGCGGCGCTGCTCTGCATCCTCGACCGCCAGCTGCATATCGCCGCCTGCGAGGAGGTCCCCGACTATCGACTGCTGGCCAGGCTCTGCCACTACCTGACCCACCAGCCCGAGGAGTGGCACCATCCGGTGGAGGAGGCCCTCTTCGCCCGCCTCACCGGCTGCCATGCACAGAGCGTTGAGCTGCTCGCGGTGCTCTCCGAGGAGCACCGGCGGATCACCCGCGATGGAAACGAGCTCGAGGCGACCTTCCGCCGCCAGGCGAATGAGATGCCCGAGGCCGAGCTCGATCCCGGCCAACTCAACCTGGCTCGCGGCTTCAGTGAGCTCTATCACCATCACCTGCACAGCGAGAACCGGCATATCTACCCGCTGATCGAGCGCTGCCTGCAGGCCGCTGAACTGGATGAGCTGGCGCCCTCTCTTTCGCTGGCCAGTCCCTCCGAGGGCAGCCCCAGCTTCCAGCTGCTGTACCGGCAGATCGCTGACCACCGCACGGGACTGCGTCTGGGTCACGGCGAGCAGGCCGACTTTTGTCCGCTCTGCGACGCCAGAGCCGACTACGCCTCCTTATGACCCGCGTCAAAAGGCCAGGCGGGATAGTCGACTAGCATGGTCGGGATTCCCACGACAGGAGGCTCACCATGGAGCTCGTCTGCCCCGCCGGCAACCTGCCTGCCCTTAAGCGCGCCGTGGATGAAGGGGCCGATGCCGTCTACTTCGGCTTTCAGAACACCACCAACGCCCGCCAGTTCGCCGGCCTCAACTTCACCGACAAGCGCGCCAGGGAGGGCATCGACTACGCCCACGCCCGCGGCAAGCGGGTCTTCTGCGCCATCAACACCTACCCTCAGCCGGATGGCTGGGCCATGTGGACCCGCGCCGTGGACCAGGCCGCCGACCTCGGCGTCGATGCCCTGATCATGGCCGACATGGGGCTGCTCGACTACGCCGCCCGCCGCCACCCCGACCTCGCCCGCCATCTCTCGGTACAGGGCTCGGCCACCAGCCACGAGGCGCTGCGCTTCTATCACGACCAGTTCGGCATCAAGCGCGCCGTGCTGCCCCGGGTGCTCTCCATCACCCAGGTGCGCGACCTGGCCAAGCAGAGCCCCGTGGAGCTGGAGGTATTCGCCTTCGGCAGCCTGTGCATCATGGCCGAGGGGCGCTGCTACCTGTCGTCGTATCTCACCGGTGAATCGCCCAACACCCGCGGCGTCTGCTCGCCGGCGGCCCATGTGCGCTGGGAGGAAACCCCGGAGGGCCTGGAGTCGCGCCTCAACGGCGTGCTGATCGACCGCTACGGCGAGGGCGAGAACGCCGGCTATCCCACCCTGTGCAAGGGGCGCTTCGAGGTGGGCGGCGAGACCTACCACGCCATCGAGGAGCCCACCAGCCTGAACACCCTGGAGCTGTTGCCGGAGCTCAAGGAACTGGGCATCGCGGCCGTCAAGATCGAGGGGCGCCAGCGCAGCCCGGCCTATGTATCAAAGGTCGCCGGCATCTGGCGCCAGGCCCTGGATCGCCTGGAGCGCGCCCCGGGCCGCTTCCATACCGAACCCGCCTGGATGACCGGCCTCGGCGAGGTCTCAGAAGGCAGCACCACCACCTTGGGCGCCTACGAGCGCCGCTGGAAATAGGAGAGAGCCCATGTCCGCTACCCCCACGCTCCAGCTGTCGCTCGGCCCGGTACTCTTCTACTGGACCCGCGAGCACTACGCCGACTTCTATCGCGAGGCCGCCGACTGGCCGGTGGAGATTGTCCACCTGGGCGAGTCGGTCTGCTCGCGGCGTCGTGACATGAAGCTCGACGACTGGCTTGGCATCGGCCGCGAGCTGACCCAGAGCGGCAAGCAGGTGGTGCTCTCGAGCCAGACCCTGATCGAGTCTGAGGCCGACCTGCGCGACCTGCGCAAGCTGTGCGACAACGACGAGTTCCTGGTCGAGGCCAATGACCAGAGCGCCCTGCAACGCCTTTCGGCGGCGGGCCAGCCCTTCGTGGCCGGTGCCGCGCTGAACCTCTACAACCCGGCCACCCTTGCCGTGCTCTCCCGCGCCGGTATGCAGCGCTGGCAGGCGCCGGTGGAGATGTCTCGGGACGACCTCGCCCGCCTGCTGGAGGACTGCCGCGAACAGGGGATCGAGGCCCCCTGCGAGGTGTTTGCCTACGGCCACCTGCCGCTGGCCTGGTCATCGCGCTGCTTCACCGCGCGGCGCTACCAGAAACCCAAGGACCGCTGCCAGTTCGTCTGCCAGAAGCACCCGGAGGGCCTGGCCCTGCGCTCCCAGGAGTCCCAGCAGGTATTCACCCTGAACGGCATCCAGACCCTCTCGGGGGCCTGCCAGGACCTGCGCCACGAGGTGCCGGACATGGCCGGGATGGGCGTCGGCGTGGCACGCCTGAGCCCGCGCCCCGAGGGCATGGCGGAGGTGGTCGCGGCCTTCGATGCCGCCCGCCGCGGCAAGTTGCCCACCCCCGACCCTCTCAGCCTGGTCGATGTCGAGATCTGCGATGGCTACTGGCACGGCCGTCCCGGCATGGACCACAGCCGAGCCGCCAGCCTGGGGTGAGCGCCATGGTGATCCCCCTGGCCCCCGAGCCCGGTGCCGTGATCCGTCTGCCCATTGCCGGCTTCGACGCCCGGGACGACCTCGCCTTCCCGGGGCGTCGGGCGGCGGTGGTCTACCTGCAGGGCTGTCCGCTGGCGTGCGGCTACTGCGAGACGGCGAGCAGCATGGGGCCGGCCCGCCGCGCCGCCCCGGGGGAGTGGCCGGCCATGGAGGCGCTGCTCGCCACCCGGCTGGATGAGCTCGATGCCGTGGTCTTCAGCGGCGGCGAGCCCACCCTGCATCCTGATCTGCCCGCCGCCGCCGACGCCTGCCGGTCACTCGGCCTGGCGGTGGGGCTGCACACCGCCGGCCCCTACCCGGAGCGCCTGGAGCGGCTGCTGCCGCGGCTCGACTGGGTGGCCCTGGACACCAAGGGGCGCGGCGCCGACTTCGACCGCGTCAGTGGGCGAACCGGCATCTGGCGCCAGCACGCCCTGAGCCTCTCGCTGCTGCTGGAGGCCGGGGTGCCCTTCGAGTGTCGCACCACGCTGCACTGGCGCGACTTCAGCCTCGACGATCTCGAGCGGTTGGCCATGACCCTGTCCGACTGCGGCGTGCGCCGCTACGCCATCCAGCTCGCCCGCCTGGAGCGCTGCCTGGATCCCGCCTACCGCGACCCCGTCGAGGACGCCCCACCCCGGGAGGCGCTGGAGACCCTGGTCAGGCGGCTTAGGCACCACTTCGACGCCGTCGAGCTGCGGGGCTGACGCGAAACATCAAGGCGAGCCATCATGTATCTGACGCTGGTCGATCTGCTGCTGGCCACCAGCATCATTCAGTCGCTGGGTCTGGCTGCCTTCCTGCTGTTGCCCGAGACGTTCCGGCTGACCAGCAACCGCCTGCTGGCGGCCAGCGTCCTGGCATTCGCGGCCAGTCTGAGCGAGGTTTTCCTTTATTCCACCGGCCTGGCTATTCAGCACCCTAACCTGGCCTATCTGGGCAGCCTGATCGGTCTGCTCCAGGCAAGCCTGCTCTACCTCTACGCCCAATCGCTGATGTATCGTGACTTTCGCCTGCTGCCCCGGCACGCCCTGCACACCCTACTGTTCTGGGTCGTATCGGCGATCTTCCTGGTGGAATACTACCTGCAGTCCGGCGAGGTGAAGCTGCAGATCCTGCAGAGTCGCGACCATCCAAGCGTACTCACCTCTCCCCTGCTGGCTGCCGTCATCCACCTGGTCTTCCTGGGCTATCTCTGGGCCACCATTCGCGCCCTCGGCCGGTTTGGTACCACGCTACGCCGGCTCTTCTCCAATCTGGAGAACAAGCAGCTGGCCTGGCTACGCACGCTGCTAATCGGCTATGCCTGTGTCTGGACCCTCAGCCTGTTCTACTGTCTCTCCGCCCATGTCTTCAAGAGCAGCGCCAGGTAACCGGTCATTCCAGGACGTGCCGATTTCCGCTTGCCTTACACGTCGCGTAGTGGCTGGATCAGCGCTACCCCGACCTTCCATTGCCGGTTGCCTTCTGACTGCACGAGAACAGTCTTGCGGTTG